>NZ_JBSGXU010000097.1:0-30618 GCF_053610205.1 Streptomyces sp. NPDC054932
CGGCGTCAGCAGCCTGGTGGCGGCCGCCCTGGCCGAGGAGCTGGGCGGCGCCGAGCAGGTCGAGATCGCCGTCCGCTGGGACATGGCCGACCGGGCCGGGGCGGATTCCGTCGAGTTCATGGACCGGCTGGGCGTGGCGTTCGAGGTGGTGGACGGCGGGAGGCGCCGGCTCGCCTCCCCGATGACGGAGTCCCGTACGGTACGCATCGACGGAACACCCGTACGCGTCGCGCGCATCGACACCCCGGAACAGTTCACCCTGCCGCTGACCCTCGGCACCACCACCGCGGCCACCCGCATCGGGTTCAGCTCCCCCGCCGCGACCCGGGCGCTCCTCGCGCTGCGGAGCACGGGATTCTTCCGCTGGGCCGACGGGGAACGCTGGGCCCCTGCGCGCCGGGCCCTGCTGCATTCGCCGGGCGACGGCGGAACGGCCCGGCTGCGCGTGGACGTCACCCATCGCGGGCGCACGCGCACCGCGACCGTCACCGACCCGCACGGCCAGCACCACCTGACGGCGGTCGGGGCCGTCGTGGGCCTGCACCGCGTCCTCGGCACCGACGGCTCCCCCGCTCCCCGGGGCGTGGTCTTCCCCGAGCAGCATCCGGATCCCGCCCGTGCGGTCGAGCTCCTCGGCTCGCACGGTGTCGGCCTCTCCTTCGACGAGGACGACGCCTTCGGCGCGGGCCGCGGCCGGGCCGGAACGCGGGCCGCCGCATGAGCGCCGCGGCCGAACCGACCCCCAAGGGCCGGCAGCGGCGCACGGCCCTACTCGACGCGGCCGAGCGTGTCCTCACCTCCTTCGGAGGGTCCGAACTGACCCTGCGGGCGGTCGCCGAGGAGGCCGGAGTCCGGCTGGGCCACCTCCAGTACTACTTCCCGACCCGTGCCGCCCTCCTGTCGGCGCTCCTCGACCGCGTCCTCGCCTCGTCCTTGGAGCGGGTCACCGCCCTCACCGCGGCGCACACGAACGGCACCGACCTCGAAGCCCTGCTCGACGGCATCCTCTCCGACCACGACGACCCGCGCCTGGTACTGCTGTTCACCGAGGTGTGGGCGCTGGCCGCGCACGACGAGGAAGCGGCCGCGGCGGTCCGCGCCTTCTACGGCCAGTACGTCACGCACGTGGCCGGGTTCGTCCAGGACCGGGCGCCGGACCTGAGCGCCGCCGAAGCACGGCACAGGGCCGAGGTGTTCGTCATGCTGATGGAGGGGTCCGCCCTGTTCCGCTCGGGCATCACCGGCCGCCGCACGGCCGACACCGACGCCCGTCTGCGCGAGACCGCGCTCACCCTGCTCGGGGGCGCCGTCCGCCCCTGAGCGCCGGCCGGACGGCGCAAGCGCGGTTCCGCCGTCGGCAGACTCGACGGCACTACGGCGCGGGCGGGTCCGGCGCCACAGGGCCCTGCACCCGTACGGCCTGCTCCGGAGGTCCGCCTCTCCCTCATCGCCACCACGCCGCTCACCGGCCGGGCCCTGCTGTGGGTACTCGCCCCCTATGGCTCTGCCGAGCGGGGCTGGGTCGTCGGGATGCGGTGGGTGAAGAACATCGCGAGGATGGCGGCGAAGGCGAGGATGGCGAGGGCCGCCTGGAGGCCGTCGAGTCGTGCCGCGGCGTTCGCGTCCAGCGCGGCTTGCGTCACCTCGCTGCTGGTGCCTGCTTCGTCGAGGGCCGTCTTGAGCTGCGCGTCCGACAGGAACGGCGCGCCGCTTTGGAGCTTGACGGTCGCCTGACTCTTGACGCTGTCGGGGATCGCCGGATTCTGCTCGACGCTGCTCAGAAAGGAACTGGCGAGCGCGGCGATCATGACCGCTCCGGCAAGTGCCGTACCGATCGAGGCGCCGAGGTTGGTGACGGCGTTCTGGACGCCGCCGACCTCTGCGCTCTGTTCCTCCGGTACCGCGGACACGGTGACCGACCCGAGCTGGGAGGCCAGTGCGCCCATGCCGAGACCGATCAGCAGCAGGGGGACGGTGACGATTTCCGCACCGGCGTCCGCATCGAGCGCGGCCATCAGGATGACCGCGCCTGCGAGCAGGGCGAGGACCCCGAGCCGTACCACGCGCCGCGGCGAGACGTCCGGGAGCAGGCGGGGGATCAGGACCGCGGCCGCCAGCAGTGTCACCGACAGCGGCAGGAGGCGGGCACCGGTCTGCAGTGCGGACAGGCCGAGGGCGACCGACAGGTAGAGCGGTACGACGAAGAACACGCCCATCTGCACCAGGTACTGGAAGAAGAACATGGTCAGCCCGCCGGTGAGCTGCCTGTTCTGCAGCAGCGCCGGGTCGATGAGCGGCTCCCTGCGCCGCTCCACGAGGCGTGCCTCCCAGCGCAGGAAGAGCCAGATCAGCAGCAGACCTGCCAGCATCAGCCACATGACCAGCGAGATCCCGAGCCACGACGGCGTGTCGGGCTTCGGCTGGAACCAGCCCCATTCGTCCGAGCGGAGCACCCCGTAGACGAAGAGCCCGAGCCCGAGCGCGGACAGCACGACGCCGACGAGATCGATGCGCTCGCGTTCGCCGACCGGGGCGTCGGCGATGCGGCGGGCCAGCACCAGGATGCCGAGCACCACCAGCACCTCACCTGCGAACACCCACCGCCAGGAGAAGTACGTCGTCGCGACACCCCCGATGAGCGGCCCGACCGCGATCGCCACGGCCCCTGCCGCCGCGACGAGTCCGTAGGCGGCGGGACGGCGTTCCGCGACGAAGTTTCCGGCCACCAGTGCCACGATCGCGGGCAGGATGAGCGCCGCCCCGATGCCTTCGAGGAGCGCCCAGCCGAGCAGGAGCACCGACAGGTTCGGTGCGAGCGCCGTGGTGAGGGAGCCGGCCCCGTAGATGCAGCAGCCGATGAGGAACGCGCGTTTGCGGCCGATCAGCGCCCCGACCTTGCCGCCGGGAATCATGAACATCGCCATCACGAGGGTGTAGGCGGTGATCGCGCCTTGGATACCCGTCACGGTCGTGCCCACGTCCTCGGCAACCGTCGCGATCGAGACGTTCATGACCGAGCTGTCGAGGGCCATCAGGAACTGACCGGACGCGAGGGTCAGCAGGACGACCCTCGCTGGTGCCGAACTCTCGACAGAGCCTGTCCTTGATGCCATGGGCGGGATCGTCCCAGCAAACCCTGCGGACAAGTCCGCGACCCGCCACACATCAACCGATTGGCGGACTGTCCTACTCCCGCCCGCACTGATCGGCCGGTCCGGAACCAGCCTGGGGCCGACCGGGTCCGTATGCGCGACCGGCCGGCTTCACCCCTGACGGGGACGGCCGGTGTGGGAGATCGCGGCGCCGGGTAGGGCGGGACCATGCCCGACATCCCCCTGGCCGAAGAGGCACTGCGAAGGGTGCTGACCGCCGTCGACCGGACGGCGGAACTGGCGACAGAGCTGGCCACCACCCTTCGGATACGCCCGAATGACATCGCGACCGGCACGGAGTCAACACCGCTCGGCGTCGATGCAACCGATGTACTGGCCTTCGGCGCGGCGGAGTTCGAAGCGGTGGCCCGTCATCTGGAACCGCTGGACCGGCTGCTCGCGGCCGTCCCTCCGGACGCCGACGGGATGCGGTGGCGCTACCTGGACGAAGCCGTTCTCTTCCGTTGTGAGGCGGAAGTGAGCATGCCGTTCGACGAGTTCACCGCGCGCGTGGACATCAGCCGGGTGATCGGCCTGACCAGCGGCTACCTTGCGGGTCGTACGGAGGTCCTGGCGCGCGACGGGACCGGAAGGCCGATCCGGCAGCTCGAGCGCAGCGTCAACCGGGCCCAGCCCGCCTACCTCGCGCTGTCCGGCGCCGATGTACTCGACGTCTGCAAGCTGGAGACCGTCGACTACGGCCCGGACGAGCAGGTGCTGCGTTGGCGGCAGGTCCACAGTGCGAACGCCTCCGCGCTCCAGGACGACGGCTCGGTGTCCTTCGCCCGGACCCCAGACGGCGGCACCGGAGTGACCATCAGCGTCCATCAGCAATTCGCCCTCCCCCCGTTGTGGCGGGCGATCACCCCCGTGCTGTGGCCCGCGGTCCGGCGCGCTCTGGTGGAGGACGCCTACCGCAAGTCCTTCCACACCACCCTGCGCACCATCGCGGCACGCGGGCGGGGCGGCGCCGAGCCGGTCGAGGAGACGGCCGGTACCGCCTCCTCCCTCCGGGACACGGTCGCCCGCGTGGCCGATCCGTTCCCCCTGTTGGCCGGGTTGGCCGGGTTGGCCTGGCCGGCCCTGTGGAAGCCGACGCGGCCCGAGTGCACCGACAGTTCCGGATTCCGCCACTTCAGGCCCGAGAGGCAGCCCCTTTGACGCAGCCCGCCAGCCCGCCGCACGAGTATCCGTACGCCTTCCACATCGCCCTCGACGGCAATGGCCTCAACGGACTCGAGGGCCGGGCGGGAGTGTGCATCTTCCGCTACGACCCGGCCACCGGCCGGTACGCATACAAGATCGACTACTACGACGGCATCGCCGGCGGCCACGCCGTCAGCGTCAGCCCGGACCACGCTCTCGGATTCCTCGGCAACACCGGCCAGCACCTGCTCTTCTACGACACCGCCACCCTCGACGAGGCCGCCCGCCTGTCCACCCTGCGGATCGAACCCACCGACTCGTCCATCAAGGGCACGACGCACCTCGCCTGGCTGGGAAACCGGGAGGTCGTCGGCGCGATCGGCGAGCACCTGTGGCGGTTCGACATCGACAGGCTCGACGCTCCCGAGCGCCTCGGACCGCACGGCCTGAAGCTTCCCCACGCCATGAAGACCACGGCCTCGGGCCGGTACCTCGTCTACGGCGGCATGGACCACCCCGGCCGCGGCGAGGCCCGCGAGGTCGGCATCCACGACCTGCACACCGGCACCGTCCGCCGCATCGGCCTACCCGCCACCTGCTGGCACGTGGCCGTCCACCCCCGCGAGGACCGGTTCTACGCCCTCTCCTTCCGCGTCCTGCCCCAGGAAGGACACGACTGGCACGAATGGGCCATGGCCTACCTCAAGGAGTACGTCTTCGAGATCGACGCCGAGCACGGGCAGGTCCTGCGCCACTGGACGGCCCCGCGGGAGACCCCGGCGCACATCAACTCGGACGTCTGCGTCTCCGATCGTGAGCTGATCTACTGCAACGGCGGCAGCGGCACCATCGTCATGATCGACCTGGACGACTTCGCCACCCACCGGATCATCGACGAACGCCCCGGCCTGACCGAGCAGCTCCTCGCCGGACGGCAATCACTCCACCAGGTGACCGACGCCTTCACGCGCGGCTCGCCGGCCGCGAGCAGCAGGCACTTCCTCGCCGCCCTGCGGATCTCTCGCGGAACCCTGCTCGATTCGGTGTACGCGTGCCAGCTCTCCGCCGACCAGACCCTGCTGTTCACCGCCAACCGGGGGCTCAACACCATCACCGTCTACGACTACCCCGCCAACACGGTCCGGCAGCGGGTGCGCATGCCACAGCTGCAGCAGTACGTCGACGGCCTCCCCCGGTGGCACGACCCTCGGCTCGGCTTCCACCACAGCACGCTGACCTCCCCGCCGTGAGCTTCCGGGCGCTGCTGAGGGGGAGTCCCTCAGTAGGAGTTGCGGGAGACCTTGATCAGCTTGCACTCGATCTTGTCCCCGGACTTCGCGGACTTGGCCACGTCGTACGCCAGGGCCCCGGCGTTGTCGTCCGTGTACTTCTGGCCGGGTGCGAGGTTCTGGCCGGTGGACAGGATGTCGCTCTTCTTCTCGCCGTTGACGGTGACCTCGCCCTCGGCGAGGTAATTGAACCGACGGTCACCGCTGTTGATGTATTCGATCTTGAGGTCGAGTTCCTTGATTCCGTACTCGCCGGCCTTCACCTTGCAGGACGTGACCTTCACGTCCTTGGTGATGTCCGGCTCGTCGGCCTTCGAGCTGCCACCGCCCTCGGCGGCGCCCCCAGGAGCAACGGCCGCGGAATCGTGGTTCTTGTCGAGCTCCTTGCCTGCATCGCTGGCGGCCTTGGTGAACAGCAGCCCACAGCCGCCGACCAGGATCAGACCGAGGACCGTGGGGATACCGCAGCCGAGCGCCACCTTGAGGCCCGTGCTCATGCCCTGCTTCGGCGGGGGCTGGTACCCGGCCGGCTGGTGCGGATTGCCGTGACCGGACTGCGGCTGCGTGGACATGGATCAACTCCTGGGGATCTGCGTGAGCGGCGCTCAGGTAATGGGCGGCCTGCGTCAGCCGGTGCGCGAGGGCGAGAACGGTGATCAGGCCGCCGGGCGGGGTGGCCGCGAGGGCGCGAACCGCCGAGGTACGGACATCCGTGCGCCTCGGCCCGCCCCGCCAGAGGGATACACCAGCCCAACGCCCCTGGGACGAGCCGGTTACCGGCAACACGCCCGCCGTAGCCGCCGGGATCCAGAATGGCCGGATCTCACAGCACGTGGCCGGTCCTCAGCATCCGACGCCGACGCGGCAGCGAAATGGAATCCGGCCTGGCTCGCTGATCCGAACGATGCGGCCCAGGTGTGTCCGAAGGATCGATGTCCTTCGTGATGATCTTCGCCCGGGGCGGGGAGATCCGAGTCCGTCCTGCGAGCCGTGACGAGTCCTGCGACGTCCGGCGGCCGTAAGGTCGAATCCCGTTCCCGAGGAGGACTTCTGATGCGCAACGTGACCTACTCGATGGGCGTCTCCCTTGACGGCTACATCGTCGGGCCGGACGGCGGCTTCGACTGGACGGAGCCCGACCAGGAGGTCTTCCGCTTCTGGATCGACGAGATCCGAGGGGTCGGCGTCCACCTGATGGGACGACGGCTCTACGAGACGATGCTGTACTGGGAGACCGCCGACCAGGATCCCTCGCTCGGCGACCCCGAGCTGGAATGGACCGCGCTCTGGAAGCCGCTCCCGAAGGTGGTTTTCTCCACCACGCTGTCGACGGTGCAGGGCAATGCCCGACTGGCCTCCGGCGGGCTGGCGGAGGAGATCGAGCGGTTGCGGGCCGAGCCCGGGGAGGGCGACATCGCGATCGGCGGCGCGACCCTCGCCGCCGAGGCGGCCGCGTCGGACCTGATCGACGAGTACCAGGCCGTGGTCCACCCGGTACTGGTCGGCGGCGGCATCCCGTTCTTCCCCCGCAACGAGCGCCGGGTGGATCTCGAACTCGTCGAGACCCGCACCTTCAGCTCGAAGTTCGTCCACCTCCGCTACCGCGTGGCGCGCCAGACGCTGCCATAGAAGGCCGAGGCCGTTCCTCCAGCCGTTCCGTGCGCGACGGCCGTGTCCGGCGTCGCGCACGGGCTTGCCTTCAGGAGGCGGAGCGGGGCAGTGGCGGGTCAGGACGCGAAGCCGGACTTGCCGGTGGGGGTCACCGACACGCGGGTGATCTGGCTGCCCGGCGGCAGGGCGGTCGCCGGCGGTGCGGGAGCGGTCGTGGTGCCGTCGCCACGACGGTGTTCGGCGCGACCGTCGCCATGCGCCGCATCGTCGGACAGCTCGTCACGAACAAGGGCAGCGGCATCCTCAACGTGGCCGTGGACAGCCCCTCCATGGTCAACGACAGCCACTTCGTCGCCCAGACGTACACCGCCCCCGGCGGGCTCTGCAGCGGTACCCGGCCCCCCAACAACACGGCTCCCGGCAACACCAGCCCGTGAAGCAGATCCAACCGCCCCGGGAACCCGCGCGGCCACCACCGTCCCGCTCGGCTGACCAACGCCGCGCGACCTCCGTGGCCCACCCGCGGTGGCCTCCTCGGCCCGACCCGGCCCTTCCTGCGTGACGGACGGCGGGTGACGCAGCACTCGACCGCCCGTCGCGCAGCCTGCCGGGCAACCTGATCAGGAATCGGAGCGGAATGCTCCGTGGACGCTCAGGTCGCCGTTGACCGCCACCTTCCCGTCATTCGTGTGCATGATCCAGGTGTCGGCGTTACGGACCGACAGATGCGCGCCGGCGTTCACCTTCCCCTGCAGGCGCGACTCGCCTTGAACGCGCAGCATGCCGAGGGTGGTGAGGTCTCCGGTGACCGTGACCGTGCGGTCGGCCTTCACCTCGCCGACCCGACACCCGGATCCACCCCAACCGGCGCGAAACAGATGCTCACTGGCCGAATCGGGAATCTCCCACTTTTCGAGAGCGCGGCTCACGGCCCCGGCACCGCTCGCCGCATGCGATCACTGGAGGGCGCCGCTGCGCCTGCCCTCGTCGAGCAGAGCCTCGACCAGGGCGGACTTGGCTCCCGGCGCCACGAACCAGAGGGGCGCGGCGGAACGGCTCCTGTGGATTTCGATGCGGTGGCAGCCCATGACGAGGCTCACCACTGCCATCTGCTGCACCCCGGTCACCTCCCTCCACGCCACGCAGTCGCGTATCCGGCCGAACCGGTTCGTGACCGCCACGCCGTCCGCGCACAGGTAGCACCTGTTCACACCCAGCCGGGCGGTCAGCCGGCGCCATCCGAACTTGAGGGCGTACACCGCAGCCACCACGGCCGACGTGCCAACGGCGTTGGCGCCGACCGCGGACGGGTTGACGACCGTGGTGACGAGCATGGCGATCCAGAGGAGCAGCAGGAATCCCCTCAGCACCTGCATCATGGCGCCGGTCGCCGGGTTGATGACGGCGTAGTCTCCGCGAATTTCACCGAGCCCCGGATCGGCCACTCTCTTTCGCACTGACGTCCCCTCGGTCGAAGCTGGAATCGCGCGCATGACATGCGCGGGCCGTGGTGTGCCGGGAGATCAGCCGAGGGACAGCCCCTGCATCTGCGCGAGGGTGCGGGCTCCTGAGCCGTGAAGCATGGAGCCGTCACAGGCGGGGAGCCGGCCCGACACCTTGTCGAGGCCGCCGGCGTCCACGTAGCCGACGGAGATGTCTCCCTTGTCGGTGAAGTCCTTGGTGAAACTGCGGTCGTGCCCCGTCCCCATGGCCAGGAGGCGCTTGCTGTTGAGGAGCACCCCGTACCACTGTGTGGTGGGGGCCAGCGGGTCCTTGGCGGAGCACACCACGGGCACCTGCTCGCCACGCTGCGGATGGCAGCCCGGCTTGGCCTGATTGCAGAGGTCGGCGCCGCTGACCTTGGTCTCCGTGCAGCTGTCGGCGGACTCACCGGTGCAGGAGACCGGCATGATGTTGAGGGGTGCGCCGGCGGGGCGGTCGTAGACCTTGATCCAGGCCGCGCCGACGGCCGTTTGCTGTACGTCGGGAAGCGCACAGAGGTCGATGTCCGCCGTCCCCCCGAATTTGTCGTCGTCCACGGTCGCCGCGTGCTTGTCGGGACATGCACCCGGACCGGAGCCGCCGGCAGCGCGGTCGGCAGCTGTCGGGTTCCTGGCCTCCGGCGCCTTGTCCTGCGCGGACCCGCAGGCGGTGAGGAACAGCGCCAGGACTACTGCGAGGACGTGAGGAACCTGGACGCGGTGTGACACGAAGAGCACCTTTTCTTCGACGGGCAAGCGGTGAGCGGCAAGCGGTGAGCAGCAAGCGGTAGGCGCATCCCGAGAACCCTGTCGGAGTGGTTGCGCTGCGACCTGGGGGCGATGCTTTCAGGAATCGCTCCCGGCGGCGTCGGTGGAACCACGTACATCCCTACGTAGAGGGCTGTCGGGCCGGACGAGGCTCTCTGCCGCCCTGCGGACCCGGCCAACGCGAATGCGGCGGGCGGCCGTTGCCGGAGCGGCGCCGGGCCGCGCTCCCTCGGCCGGCTGCTGGACGTGGTAGACAATGCCGTGGAGTTCGCCAGAGGGATCACACAGGCCGGAGCAGTGCCCCGTGCCGCGGCCGACCGCGCCGGCGGAAGCCCACTCGTCGGCCGCACGGCGGAAATCGCTCGGTTCGATGCCGTGCTCGATCGCTTGGGCCGGGGGAGCCCGGCGATCATCGACCTCACCGGCGCGGCGGGAATCGGGAAGAGCCGGCTGGTGGGAGAGTTCTGCCTGCGCGCCCGGAAGCGTGGGTTGACGGTGCTGCGAGGCCGGGCCACCGAATACGAACAACACCTCCCCTTCCAGCCGTTCGCCGATGCCTTCGCCGATGCGGACGACCGCACTCCGAGCGTCGCGTCCGAGCTGCTGGACGTGCTGTCCCCGATTCGCACCGGCCGGGCCACAGGCCCGTCCCCCGTGACGGGCACACCTGCGGTCGACCGCTTTGCTCTCCACCGGTCGGCGGCACGCATGTTGGCACAGCTCGGCACGGCGGGTCTGGTGGTGGCGCTGGACGACATGCACTGGGCGGACCCGGCATCGCTGGAGCTCCTGGACCATCTCGCCCGGCACCCGGTGTCCGGCCCGGTCGTCCTCGTCGTCGCACGTCGCGACCGGCAGACTCCGCCGGCGCTCACTGTGGCGCTCACCCGCGGACTCGACACCGCCACGGTGATCCGGATCGGTCTGGCGCCGCTCGCGGAACAGGAATGTGTCGAAGGGCTCGCCCCCGACCTGCCACCGGTCCGGGCGGCGCAGCTCTACACCGCCAGCGAGGGCAACCCCCTGTACTTCCTCTCCCTCCTGCACGCCCACCGCGAGGGCGCCGCGCTACGCGGTGCTCCCTCCTCGGCCTCGACCGGTGACGGTTCCGACGGACTGCCGGTCGGCCTCGGATCGCTGCTGCTGAACGAGCTGACGCCGCTCACCCCGTCGCAGCGCCGGACCCTGGAGGCGGTCGCCGTGCTCGGCGACCACGCCACACCTCCCGTGATCGGTGCAACGGCCCGCCGCACCGACGCCGAGCTCGACGGTGATCTGGACACCCTGGCCCGGCGCGACCTCGTCCGCGCAGACCCGTACGGCCGGTTGCTGCTGCGTCACCCGGTACTCCGGACCCTGGTGTACGAGTCCACCGCCGCGTGGCGGCGCGTCGACATCCATCGCACGGCCGCCGTCGAGCTGGCTCGGGCCGGCGCCCCGGCCGTCGAGCAGGCGCAGCACATCGAACGCTCGGTGACCGCCTGGGATCCCCAGGCGGTCACCGTACTGGGGCAAGCCGCCGAGCAGACCGAGTCGACGGCTCCGGCGAGCTGCGCACACTGGCTGGGGATCGTGCTCCGGCTCCTTCCGGACACCGCCGCACACGCCTCCGAGCGGCGTCGGCTGATGCTGAGGCGCGCGCGGGCGCTCGGTGTCGCCGGCGGTCTGCGGGAGAGCCGGGAACTGCTGCACCAGGTGATCAGTACATCTGGTCCGGACGAGGCCGACGTCAGGACGGCGGCCGTCCTGCTCTGCGCCCTGGTGGAGCGCCACCTCGGAAGATATCCCGAGGCGATCGCCCTCCTGCGCCGGGAGCTGAGCCGGACGTCGGGGCCCTCGCCGGTCGGCAGGGTGTCGATCGGACTCGAACTGGGCTCGTCCGCGCCGCACAACACCCCTTATCCGCAGGTGCGGGACGAGATGGCCCGCACCCTCTCCGCCGCCCGCTCCCTCAAGGACGAACCGGGTGAGGCGGGCGCGCTGGCACTCGCCGCCTTCGGTGAAGCCTATGAAGGCGGCACGGTCCCGGCGGCCGGGTTCGCAGGGCAAGCGGCAGAGCTGATGGACGGCCTGACCGACGACGACCTGACGGCGCTGTGCGAGCCGCTTGCCAGACTCGGCTGGGCGGAGGCGTTCCTGGGCCGCTTCACCGACGCCGAGCGCCACGCCGACCGGGGCCTCGAAGTCGCCAGGCGCAGCGGGCAGGTCTACCTCCTGCCGCTCCTGCTGTTGTGCAAGGCGCACGTCCGTATCCAGACCTGCCGACTGCCGTCGGCACGGCAACTGGTCGACGAGGCGGAGGACATCGCACGGGGCATCGGCAGCAGCGAACTGCTCGCATTCGTCCTGGCCAACAAGGCCCAGGTTCTGGTGGCGGCATCTGCGCCCGGCGCCCCGGAGGCCCTGGCCTGCGCCGAGGAGGCAGTCGCCTGCATGGGGCCGAGCGACAACTGGCGGGCATCCATGGCCTGGTGCATGCTCGGATACGCTGCGCTCACCGGCGGCGACCCGTACCGCGCCCGGGAAGCCCTGCTCCGGGCGGGCGGCGACGACCTGCAGGGCCTGCAGCCCTCCATGCGCCCACTGTTTCTGGAACTTCTCGTCACCGCAGCCATGTTCACGGGGGACATCGGTTCCGCGTCCGCCTGGGCCGAGCGGGCGCGCAAGGAGGCCGACCGACTCGGCCTGCCTCTGCAGCGTGCCTCCGCCATGCGGAGCGCGGCCCAGCTCTCGCTGCACGGTGGCGACCCCGTCACGGCGGCGGCCCTGCTCTCCGAGGCAGCCGAGGAGTGCGCGCGGTCCGGCGCGGTCTACTGGGAGGCGCGATCGCTGCTGCTCGCCGCGCCGGCCCTGACGCTTGCCGGGTTCGCGGCACGGGGTGAGGTGGCGCGCCGGAGGGGCCACCGGCTGGCTACCGCCGGGGGCGCACACCTGCTGGCCGCTCTGGCGGCGATACCGGGGCCGCCCGCACCTCCGCCGTGTTCCGGCACCCCGCAACGGCTGGTATCACTGACGGCACGTGAACGGGAGGTCGCCGGATTGGTCGTCGAGGGCCTCACGAACCAGGCGATCGCCAGCAGGCTCTACCTCAGTCCGCGCACCGTCGAGACGCACCTCTCCCGGGTGTACCGCAAGACCGATGTCTCCTCCCGTGCCGCCCTCGCCGCGCTGATGGCCCGCTTGTGACTGCGCCTCCTTGACCTCACGTGCGCCTGAGCTCCGCAGATCCTATGGATCAGCCGAGGCTGCGCGCTGTGGTGATGCCGTGGTTACCATGGATGGAGCTCCGCTCGGCCCGGACTCCGGATACCGATGGCCGGGGGCGTGTCGGACCGTCGTCGGTTCACGCCATCTCTGCTTGTTCCCCGCAGCTCGGGCCGTTAGCTCTGATCACCATGAAGTGATCGCGTTCTCACCCTCGATGAGAGCCCTCCATGAACACGCCCCGCAATCTCGCTCGTACCTACGGGACCGACAAGAACCCGCTCTTTCCTGTATTGCAGTCCCTCGGCTGGGGAGACCTGCTCAACCTCGGCTACTTCACTCCCCTCGGGCTGCTGCGCCTCACCGGAGGCATGTCGTCCTTCCAGGAGGACCTCGTCGACCGCTCTCTCAGCCTGGTGCGGATCCAGCCGGGCGAGCAGGTTCTCGACGTCGCCTGCGGCACCGGGTTCACCACGCGCCGCATCGCCGAGCGGGGCGCCTTCGCCACCGGCATCGACCTCTATCCGCCCCACGTGGCACAGGCCGTCGAACGCCACGGTGACCACGGCCGCACTCGTTTCCTCCAGGCCGACGCCACCGCTCTGGGTTCTGCTCCGCCTTTCGGCGACGCTTCGTTCGACAAGGTGCACTGTCTGGAGGCCGCGTTTCACTTCGGTGCTGCCGGCCGCCGCGCCTTCCTGGAGGAGGTCTACCGTCTTCTCAAGCCCGGTGGCCGGCTCGTCCTCGTCGACTTCGCCTGGGCCACCGATGACCCGGCTGAGATCGATGCGGCCGACCCCGGCCGTGTCGTACGTGACACCTGGGCCGTCGAGGAGTTCGAACCGCTCGCCCGCTACGTCCGTCATGCCATCGACGTCGGATACCGTCCGTGCCGTGTCCATGACTGGACACGCCCCGTCACCCGACGTTTCATGACCGTCGGCGTCCTTGCCGCCGGACTGGCCCTCACACCCGCCGGGCGTCGGCTCCTGGGCCGGCTGCTGCCCCCTCTGAAGGATCTGACCAGTACCCAATGGCTCTCCTTCTCCAGCGTCGTTCTGGCCCACGTGCCCGTTCAGCGCGCCATTCGCTACATCGCGCTCGTTCTGGACAAGCCGGTCCACGCCGATGGTGCCGGCCGGGCCGAGGGTGCCACCCGTTCGGCCTAAAGGAACGCAAGCCCCGGCCGGTCGCGCTTGCGGAGCAGCGGTCCGGGCGGCACAAGGATTCCGAAGCCAATATGCGATCTTGCCGCACCTATGAGGAAGTGGAGGGAACGGACCGCTCCTGAGTCCGAGAGGACCGTGCCATCAGTTCTCATGTCCGCACGGCAGGGCCGGGAAATGAAGCGCGGCGCCATCCGCCCCGAAAATCTGTTCGCACCAGGCGGTAGACGTGCACGAGGCGGATCCACCGCCGTGTGGGTCAAGTCGGCGGACGATGCCCTGGAACAACGCCCCGCGCTTCTTTTTCCCTTCGGGTCCGCGAGAACAGGCGCCAGCGAGCGACGGGAGAACGTTCGTGCGAAACGCAGGGCGAGCAGAAGCCGCATACGCACGCGATGACCGGGCCTCGAGCCCCGAACCCATCGCCATCATCGGTATCGGGTGCCGCTTGCCGGGCGGCGCCAACGACCCGACATCGTTCTGGAAGCTGTTGCGCGAGGGCGTGGACGCGATCACCGAGGTCCCTGCAGAGCGGTGGGACTTGCGCGCCTTCTACGACCCGGACGTGGATGCGTGGGGCATGACGCGCCATCGGTTCGGCGGTTTCATCGACGGGATCGACCATTTCGATCCGGAGTTCTTCGGTATCTCCCTGCGGGAAGCGGCTGCCATCGATCCACAGCAGCGCCTGCTGCTCGAGCTGGCATGGGAAGCCCTCGAGGACGGAGGCCAGGTGCTCGACGTCGCGCGCGGTTCGAACGCGGGCGTATTCGTCGGATGCTCGACGAACGACTACCTGAGTCTCCAGGGATCCCTGCAGGACCGCGCGCTGCTCGATCTGCACATCACGATGGGCTCGGCACTGTCCATCTCGGCCAATCGCATTTCCTTCTGCCTGAATCTGCGCGGGCCCAGCGTGGCGCTCGACACCGCCTGTTCGTCCTCCCTGACCGCGATCCACCTGGCCTGCCGCAGCCTGAGGGACGGGGAATGCACGGTCGCCCTGGCGGGCGGGGTCAACGCGATCCTCACGCCGAGGAATTACATCTCGTTGAAGTCGGCCTCGATGCTGTCGCTGGACGGACGCTGCAAGGCCTTCGACTCTCGCGCCGATGGGTTCGTTCGCGCCGAGGGCGCCGGGATGCTCCTGTTGAAGCCGCTGTCCGCGGCCCTGGCGGACGGAAATCCGATCTACGCCGTGATTCGCGGAAGCGCGACGAATCAGGACGGGCGCACGGTCGGCATCACGGTGCCCAGCCAGGAGGCGCAGCAGGCCCTGGTGAGCGCGGCCTGTCGGGCGGCGGGCGTCTCACCGAGCGAGGTGTACTACGTCGAGGCGCACGGTCCGGGCACCCCGGTCGGCGATCCCGTCGAGGCGCACGCGCTCAGCGCCGCGCTGTGCGGGGAACGGTCCGAAGCGGACAGCCTGGTGGTGGGGTCCGTCAAGACGAACATCGGGCACCTGGAGGCCGGCGCGGGCGTGGCCGGCATCATCAAGGTGGCGCTGATGCTGCAGCACGGGAACGTGCCTCCCAATCTCCACTTCCTGGAGCCCAATCCGCGCATCGACTTCCAGAAGCTCAAAGTGCGCGTGCCGCAGACTCTCGAGCCATTGCCGGCCGGCCGCGTCGTCATCGGGATCAACTCGTTCGGATTCGGCGGGTCGAATGCGCACGCGGTCCTGGAGAGTCCTCCGGCCGAGGTTCGGACCGGCGGCGACAGGTCGCCGGGCACTGACACCGTGATCCTGCCGCTCTCCTCGCGCAGCGAGGAAGTCCTGCCGGACGTCGCGAGCCGGTACGCCGCCTTCCTGCGCGGGCAGGGCGGTCACGATCGCGCGTGGCTCCGTGACGTCTGCTACACCGCAGGCGTGCACCGCGGCCACCACGAGCACCGGTTGGCGGTCAGCGGGCAGTCGGTGGAAGAACTGGCCGCCGCCCTCGAGGCGTTCGCGGGCGGTGGGGACCCGCCCCAGGCGGCTGCGGCCCACGTCGAGCAGCAGCGGAAGCCGGCGTTCGTCTTCTGCGGTCAGGGGGCCCAGTGGTGGGCCATGGGCCGGCAACTGCTGGCGCACGAGCCGGTCTTCCGGCAGAAGGTCGAGGAATGCGATCGCCTGTTCCGGCGGTGGGGCTCCTGGTCGGTTCTGGAGGAACTGGCCGCGGACGAGCAGAACTCGCGCCTGCAGGAGACCGCGATCGCACAGCCTGCGATCTTCGCGATCCAGGTCGGCCTTGCAGCGCTGTGGTCGTCCTGGGGCATCGAGCCTGACGCGGTGGTGGGTCACAGTGTCGGGGAAGTGGCCGCGGCCCACGTCAGTGGCGCGCTGGACCTCGAGGAGGCGGCCCGGGTCATCTTCCATCGCGGGCGGTGCATGAGCAGCGCACCCACGACTGGCCGGATGCTCGCTGCGGGCCTGACGGCGGAGGAGGCGCTGAGTCTGATCGCGCCGTACGGGGAGCGCGTTTCTCTGGCGGCGATCAACAGTCCGTCGTCGGTGACGCTCTCGGGTGAGGAAGAACCGCTGCGTGAGATCGAGGCGTCGCTGGGCGAGCGCGGCGTGTTCTGCCGCTTCCTCAGTGTTCAATACGCATTCCACAGCGCGCAGATGCAGCCGGTGGAGTCGGAACTGTCGGCGTCGCTGGGAGACGTCGCATTCACGGCGCCGCGCATTCCGATGTATTCGACGGTGACTGCAGCCCCTGTGGACGGGGAGCCGCTCGATGCCGCCTACTGGTGGCGCAACGTCCGGCAGACGGTGCACTTCGCCGACGCGGTCGACGGGCTCCTCCGCGACGGGTTCAACGCCTTCCTCGAGCTGGGTCCCCACCCGGTCCTTTCGAGCTCCGTCTCCGAGGCCGCGGCGCGACGGTCGCTCCAGCCGGCGGTGCTGTCCTCCTTGAAGCGTGGCGAGAACGAGAACACCACGATGCGGCGGGCGCTGGGCGGGTTGTACACCCGGGGCTACGCGGTCGACTGGCGGGCATTGTTCCCCGCGGGCGGCCGCTGCGTGCGCTTGCCGGTCTATCCCTGGAAGCACCGCCGCTACTGGCAGGAGTCCGACGAGAACAACCAGGACCGGCTGGAGACCTTCGTCCACCCGCTCCTCGGGCGAAGGGTCCGGTCCGCCAACCCGTACTGGGAGAACAAGATCGAGGGCCGGCTCCGCACACAGCTCGCCGAGCATCGGGTGCAGGGCAACATCGTCTTCCCCGCCGCGGCCTACGTCGAGATGCTCGTCGCGGGGGCGACTCAGCTCCTGAATTCCGAGAGCTGCGCACTCGAGGACATCGAAATCCACAAGCCGCTCTTCGTGCCGGACAGTGGGGAAGGGCCCAGCCTTCAGCTCGCCTATTCGCCGGTCGAGCGGAGCCTGCAGATCTCCAGCCGAACCGGTGACTGGCAGAGCGCCTGGAATCTGCATTGTTCCGCCAGGCTCGGTCCCGACCCGGTGGCGGTCTCTGCGTCGGAATCGCCCGAACACATCCTCGAACGTTGCCGCGAGGAGATCCCCGCCAGTGACATCTACCGTGAGCTGACAGACCTGGGATTCGGGTACGGTCCGCACTTCCGGGGAATCCGGGAAGCCTGGCGGGGCGAGGGCGAGGCGCTCGGCAGGGTCGCTCCCCCACCGCTGTCCGACGACGCGAAGTACCTGCTGCCACCGGGGATTCTGGACAGCTGCTTCCAGATGGTCCTCGCGGCCGCCCTGCCGACCGCGGTCACGTCCACCACCGTCCTGTACCTCCCGGCGCGCGTCGGCCGGGTGCACCTCTACCGCAGACCTGAGCGGGACCTCTGGTGCCACGCACGGGTGAAGCGGGCCGACCGCAGCATGCTGGACGTGGACCTCTCGCTGCTGAACCCCGACGGACAGGTGGCCGTGGAGGTGGAGAGCTTCGTCTGCCAGGCGGTCGAAGGCGCGCGCCGCCCCGGCAGCCGCAGTCTGGAGGACGCCGTCTACGAGTTCGAGTGGCAGCTGCAGCCGCTCTCTCCCTCCGCTGCACAGGACGCGCCCGACTTCTGGCCCGATCTGCCCGCGCTCGCCGGAGACCTCCAGCAGGGGGTGAGCCTCAGCGCCCTCGCCGGCGATCAGACGAAGTTCGTACGGCTCCAACGCGAGGTGGACCGCCTGTGCGCGGCGTATGTCGTCCGGGCTCTGGAGCAGCTCGGCTGTTCCCTGCGCGAGGGTGAGTTCGTCCCGGCGCAAACGCTGCAGGCCCGCGTGGCTCCGCAGCACCATGCCCTGCTCCGTCGCTATGTCACGATGCTCGAAGAGGACGGCGTGCTCCGGGAGGCCGACGGCGGCTGGACCGTCATCGGCGGGCCCGAACGAGAGGATGCCGACCGGCTCTGGCGTGACATCTACGGGCGCCTCCCCAGTTACCTGCCCGAGGCGTCGCTGCTCCGCCGGTCCGGTGAGCGACTGGCCGACATTCTCAGCGGCCGGACCGATCCGGTGGAGGTCCTGTTCGGCGGGAACTCCTTCATCGAGCAGTTCTTCAGCGACAGCGTTTCGTACCGCTCCTCCTACCGGTCCGTACGGGCGGTGCTGGATGCGGTGGTCGAGGGACTTCCGGAGGGCCGCAAGCTGCGCATCCTCGAAGTGGGCGCCGGCACCGGAGGCCTCACGTCGTGCGTGCTGCCGGCCCTTGGTCTGCCGGCGGAGCAGGTGGAGTACGTGTTCACCGACCTGACGACGCACTTCCTGTCCAGGGCCGAGCAGCGCTTCCAGCACTTCCCCGGCATGCGGTACCAGACGCTCGACCTCGAGCGGTCGCCTGCCGGGCAGGGCTTCGACGAGCACTCCTTCGATCTCGTCCTGGCCGCGAACGTCCTGCACGCCACCTCTGACGTGCGTCGCTCGCTCGCCCACGTCAAACAGCTGCTGGCGTCGGACGGAATGCTCCTGATGGTGGAGATCGATCATCCGTCCCGCTGGGTCGACCTCGTGTTCGCCCCGACCGAGGGCTGGTGGAAGTTCGCCGACAACGACCTGCGGCCGGACTACCCGCTGCTGAGCGGCGATCGGTGGCTCGAGGTGCTGGGCGAGGAGGGATTCGCCGACGGGGCGAAGGTGACGGACGTCGGCGGGTTGCGTGACACCCAGCACGTCGTGCTGGTGGGGCGGGGCCCCGCGTTGCCGGAGCCGGCACCGCCGGTCTCCGTGCCGTCGGCCGACGCCGCCGCCAACTGGCTCGTGTTCGCCGATCGGCACGGTGTCGCGCAGCGCCTGGTCGGCCGGCTCGAAGGTCTCGGAGGCTCGTGCGTCACCGTCGGCGCGGGGACCGCCTATCGGGAGACCGGCGACGGCCACTTCGAGGTGGAGCCCGCCGCCAAGGACGACATGAAGCGCCTGCTCGATGCCGTCACCGCACGACGCGGCCCACTGGACGGCATCGTCTTCCTCTGGAGCGTGGAGCCCTCGGCCACAGAGCCGTCGGCTGCCGGCGAGCCGTCGCTGGCGGAGGTCGAATCCGCGCAGACCGAGGGCTGCCACAGCGTGCTGGCACTGACGCAGGCCCTGGCCGAGTGCGACCGGATCCCGGAGCTCTGGCTCGTGACGCGCGGCACTCAGCCGGCCGGCCGCGAGCGCCCCATGACGATCCGTCACAGCTCGGTCTGGGGCCTGGGCCGGGTCATCATGAACGAGGTGCCGCGATCGCGCTGTCGCATGATCGACCTGGGAACCGGCGACCAAGAAGACGAGACGGCGGCGTTGGCGGCGGAGCTGGCCGCCCGCACGAGCGAGGACGAGATCGCCCTGCGCGGCGGCGCACGCTACGTCCTGCGGGCCGTGCGCAGCTCTGCGGCGCAGGGCACGATCCGCGCGGCGGACGGCAGTCCCTTCCGCCTGGAGGCCGCCAGGCTGGGCGTTCTGGACGACCTGAACCTGCGGCCCATGAAGCGGCGGCCGCCGGGCCCCGGAGAGGTGGAGGTCGAGGTCCGCACTGCGGCGCTCAACTTCAGGGACGTGATGAAGGCGCTGGGAATCTACCCGCGGGAATCGCCGGACAACTGGATCCTGGGCGACGAATGCGCCGGTCATGTGACAGCGGTCGGCGAGGGCGTCACGGACTTCGAGGTCGGCGATCGCGTGTTCGTCGCGCTGGCCAGCCATTGTCTCGCCTCGCACGTCACCTGCCCGGCCATCCAGGTGGCACACCTGCCGGCGAGTCTGGACTGGGAAGAGGCGGTGACCCTCCCGATCGCCTTCATGACCGCCGGATACGCTCTCCATCACCTCGCCCGGATGGCGCCCGGCGAACGGGTGCTGATCCATTCGGCCGCCGGTGGTGTCGGCCTGGCCGCGGTCCAGATGGCACTCGCGGCCGACTGCGAAGTCTTCGCCACCGCGGGCAACGAGGAGAAGCGGGAGTTCCTTCGAGCACTCGGCGTTCAGCACGTCATGGACTCGCACACGCTGGGGTTCGCGGACGACGTCATGGCTCTCACCGGCGGGCAGGGTGTCGACATCGTGCTCAACTCGCTGGCGGGCGACGCGCTCAGCAGGAGCATGTCCCTGCTGCGCCACAACGGGCGTTTCATCGAGATCGGCAAGCGGGACATCTTCGGGAACGGCCGGATCGGGCTTCGGCCGTTCCGGACGAACATCAGCTTCCATTCACTCGACCTGATCGTGGCCTCCCAGCGCCAGCCCGACGTCATGCGGGCGCTGTGGGAGCGCATCGTCGCGGAGCTGGAGCAGGGCACGCTGCACACGCTGCCGACCCGCGTCTTCCCGATGAACGACGTGCGCGAGGCGTTCCGCTTCATGATGCGCGGCGAGCACATCGGCAAGATCGTCCTGACGCTCTCCGGCCAGGAGTCGGTCGTCGAGCCGTTCCCCGAGCCCGAGGGCCTGGAGCTCGCGGGCGATGCGACGTATCTGATCACCGGCGGGTTGGGCGGCTTCGGACTGGCGACGGCCCGCTGGCTGGCCGAGCGCGGCGCGCGCCACCTGGTGCTCGTCGGCCGCAGCGGCGCCTCCGGCGAAGCGGCCCGCCGGACCGTGGAGGAGCTCAGGCGGGACTCCGTCGAGGTGAGCGTCGCCAAGGTGGACGTCTCGAGCGAAGAGCAGGTCGGCGCGATGCTCGACGAGATCCGGCGAACCATGCCGCCGTTGCGGGGGGTGATCCACGCGGCGATGGTCCTGGACGACGGCGTGGTGCTGCAACTCGACGCAGAGCGGTTCCGGACGGCGACGGCGCCCAAGATCAACGGCGCCTGGAACCTGCACCGGCAAACCCGAGGGGAGCCGTTGGACTTCTTCGTCTGCTATTCCTCGGTCAGTTCGGTCATCGGCAATTCGGGCCAGGCCAACTACGCCGCCGGCAACACCTTCCTCGACTCGCTGGCCCACTACCGTCACGCGCTGGGCCTGCCCGCGCTGACCGTGAACTGGGGACCGCTCAAGGAGGTGGGCTACGTGGCCCGGCACGAGGGGCTGACGGAGACCCTCGCTCGCATGGGCATGGCGGTCCTCGAGGTCCGGCCCGCCGTGACGATGCTGGGGCGAATCCTGCAGATCGACCGCCCTCAGCTCGGCGTCATCGACGCGAACTGGAACCAGTGGGCAAGGACCCTGGCCAGCCAGTGTCCTCCCACCCGGTTCGCCGGCCTCGTCACCCGGTCCGACGTCGATTCCGATCGGATCCCGGATGGCCGGACGGTACGGGAGGCGATCCTCAGCGCGGAGGGGGCGGAGCGCCGGCAGGTGCTGGAGTCCTTCCTCTCCAAGCAGGCCGCCAAGGTGTTGCGGACCACGCCCTCCAGCATCGATCTCGGCAAGCCGCTGCACGAGCTGGGCCTGGACTCACTCACCGCGGTCGAGCTGGTGCATCTGATCGAGGGCGAGCTCGGCCTGACGGTTCCGACGGCCCAGCTCATGGGCGGGCAGGACCTGGCAACGATGGCGACGAAGCTGGCCGAGAGCGTTGACGGCTCCCACGGTCCGACCTCACCCGAGCCCGTGCCGGCCGATCCGGCCGTGCTGATCGAGGGGCTCTCGGAAGCCGAGGTCGATGTGCTCCTGAGGGAGCACGCCGACACGGCCGCCGCGATTCTGGCTCGTGCCGAGACGGAGTCCCCGTGAGCGACATCCAGCGACTCACCGGGCTGCCGGACAAGGAGAAGCGCGAGCTGCTCGTACAGGCGCTGCGGGAAAACTCCGGGCAGGGCAGGGCGTCGGCCCGTTCACTGCCGACCGTCGAGCCGGCGCCACAGGAGCGGTATCAGCCTTTCCCCTTGACGCCTCTCCAGCAGGCCTACTGGCTCGGCCGTGGCGATGACTTCCTGTTGGGAAACGTCGGCTCCCATGTGTATTTCGAAGTCGACACGCCACGCCTGGATCTCGAGCGATGCACGGCGGCCCTGCAGCAGGTGATCGCCCGTCACGACATGCTGCGGACGGTGTTCCGGCCGGACGGCCGGCAGGAGGTCCTCCGGTCGGTGCCTCCGTACCGACTCGGAGTCTCGGATGTGCGCGATGTGCCCGCGGACGAGGCTGAGGAGCAGCTGGAAGCGGTACGCGAGCGCATGTCCGGTCAGGTCTTCGCCGCCGAGCGCTGGCCGCTCTTCGAGATGCATGCCGCCTGCCTCGACGATCGGCGCACCCGGCTGTACTTCAGCATCGACTTGTTGATCTGCGATCTCAGGAGCTTCCAGGTCCTGCTGGACGAGTGGCTCCAGCTGTACACGAACCCGGGCGCTGTTCTTCCGCCGCTGGAACTCTCCTTCAGGGACTACGTCCTCGCGGAACGCGCCTGGGAGGACTCGGACACGTACCGCCGTTCGCGGGAGTACTGGCGCAACCGGATCCCCGGGCTGGCGCCTGCGCCCGAACTACCGGTGATCAAGCCGCTCAGCGACGTGTCGAAGCCTTCGTTCGTTCGTCACAGCACCACGCTGGAGCCGGAGGTCTGGTCCCGGCTGAAGCAGCGGGCGAAGAAGGCCCGTCTGACTCCGGCCACCGTGCTCCTGGCCGCGTTTGCCGAGGTCTTGTCCGTCTGGAGCAAGAGCCCGCGGTTCACCCTCAATCTCATCCTGTTCAACCGGCTTCCGGTCCATCCGCAAGTCAACGATGTCATCGGTGAATTCACCTCGATGATTCTGCTCGGCGTGGACAATTCCGGGCCGGATTCCTTCGAGGCCCGGGCGACGAGGATGCAGGAGCAGCTCTGGGACGATCTGGACCACCGGCATTTCCACGGCGTGAACGTCCTGCGCGAGTTGGCCCGGTCGCAGGGAAGCGCGCACGGAGCCACGATGCCGGTCGTCTTCACCTGCGATGTCGTCCATGACTTCATGGCGCCCGAGAAGGCCACGACATCGAGCATGGGCGACTTCGTCTACGGGCTCTCCCAAACGCCCCAGGTGTCTCTCGACCACCAGGCGTTTGAACGCGGCGGCGCTCTGGTCCTCAACTGGGACGCCGTGGAGGAGTTGTTTCCGGCCGGCCTGGTGTCGGACATGTGTGAGGCGGAGGTCCGGCTCCTGCACCGCCTGCTCGAGGACGAGGCGTGGTGGCAGGCGGCGCCGTGCCGGCCCCCTACGGCCCAGCTCGAGCAGCGCAACGCCATCAACGCCACCAGCCGGCCGATGGCCGACGAGCTGCTCCAGGCGGGATTCATCCGCCAGGCGTCGCAGCGACCGGGACAGCCCGCCGTCGTGACCGCCGATCGCACCCTGGACTACGCGGAGCTGAGCCGGAGGTCGGAACGTGTGGCTCGGCGGCTGCGCGGCCTGGGCGCGCGCCCAGGCACGCTGGTGGCCGTGGTGATGGAGAAGGGGTGGGAGCAGATCGTCTCCGTGCTCGGCATCCTCCGGTCGGGCGCGGCCTACTTGCCCATCGACCCGGACCTTCCCGGGGAGCGCCTGCGGTTCCTGCTGGAGGACGGACAGGTGCAACTGGCGCTCACCCAGCCCTGGTTGCGGGAGAGGCTTGGGTGGCCCGAGGGCATCGAGCTGCTGAGCGTCGACGGCGAGGACGACCCGGGTGACGACGCGGGCGACGACGCGGGCGGCGATCCACTGGAGCCGGTGCAGAGGCCGGACGACCTGGCCTATGTCATCTACACGTCGGGCTCGACCGGGTCCCCGAAAGGGGTGATGATCGACCACCGCTCCGCGCTCAACACGATCGACGACATCAACCGCCGCTTCGAGGTCGGCCCGCACGACCGCGTGCTGGCGCTGTCCAGCCTCAGCTTCGACCTGTCCGTGTACGACATCTTCGGCCTGCTCGCCGCAGGCGGGACCATCGTGATGCCCGAAGCCGCGGCCTCGGTGGACCCCTCCCGATGGATCGAGCTGATGGCGCGCGAGGAGGTGACCGTCTGGAACTCGGTGCCCATCCTGCTGGAGATGCTGGTCCAACACGTCGGCGCCCAGGGCGGAGGACTGCCGGACGCCTTGCGGCTGGCCATGCTGAGCGGGGACTGGATTCCGGTGGCCCTGCCGGACCGGATCAAGTCGCTCGGGCGCGACGTGCGGGTGGTTGGACTCGGAGGTGCGACCGAGGCATCCATCTGGTCGATCCTCTATCCGATCGACGCGGTAGGCCCCGAGTGGAAGAGCATCCCGTACGGCAAACCGATGGCCAACCAGCGCTTCCACGTACTCGACGAGCGACTGGAGCCGTGCCCGGTCTGGGTCCCGGGCCACCTCTACATCGGCGGCGCCGGCCTGGCCAGGGGCTACTGGCGGGACGAGCAGAAGACGAGCGTCGGATTCATCACCCACCCACGGACCGGAGAACGGCTGTACCGAACCGGAGATCTGGGCCGCTATCTTCCCGACGGCAACATCGAGTTCTTCGGACGGGAGGACACCCAGGTCAAGATCCGCGGACACCGCATCGAACTGGGGGAGATCGAGGCCGCTGCCAGGGAGCATCCGCACGTGCGCGACGTCGTGGTGACCGCCACCGGCGGAGACCGGAACAACAAGCGCCTGGTCGCGTACGTCACCGGCAACCGGGACCTCGCCGACGCCGGCGGGGCGGATGAGCTGCGCGGCTTCCTGCGCGAGAAGCTGCCCGACTACATGGTGCCCACGGCGACGGTCTTCCTGCCGGAACTGCCGATGACAGCGAACGGCAAGATCGACCGCAAGGCCCTGTCGGAGCATGCCCCCGCGGCACCGTCACCGTCACCGTCACGCCATGAAAGTCCTGGGATGACTGCGGGCGCCACCGCGGAGGTGATCGGGAAGATCGTCGCAGAAGTCCTCGAGGTGGAGGAGGTCTCACCCGCCGACGAGCTCATGGCGCTGGGAATCGACTCGCTCGACATCATCCGGATTGCGTCGCGTCTGAACGAGGTGTTCGGTTTCCGGCCCGCGATGGCGGACATCTTCCGCCTCACGACCGTAGCCGCACTCGCCGCGTACTACGACGAGCACCAGCCTCAGGACGCAGCTGCCGAAGGTGGGGCGATCGTAGGCGCCGGCACGAGCATCGAAGCGGTCCCGTCCTCCTTCGAGCTGCTCCTCGACCCCGGAGAGCGCGAGGAGTTCAAGCGAGGGCGGCCCGGGATCCGTGGGCCGTGCAGCGAGGCGCCGGAAGTCTCCGTGCGGTTGCCGGAGCTGCCGGACGAAACGCTGGGGGCGAAGTGCGCGCAGCGGCGCAGTCACCATCAGTTCTCGGAGCTCTCCGTGCCGTTCGACCGGCTCGGCGATCTCCTGGGCTGCCTCCGTGAGCTTCGCGGGGACACGACTCCGAGGCATCTGTACGCCTCCGCCGGAGGAATCTATCCGGTTCAGACCTACCTGCACGTGAAGCGGGACCGTGTGGAGGGGCTCGCGGAGGGGGTGTACTACTACCACCCGGACCACCGACTCGTCGTGATCTCTGCAGACGTACCCCTTCACCGCGGCATCCACCTGCCGGTGAATCGCTCCGTTTTCGACGAAGCGGCGTTTTCCGTCTTCTTGATCGGCCGCATCGGTGCTGTCGCCCCGATCTACGGCGAAGCGTCGATGAGGTTCGCTCTGATCGAAGCGGGGCTGATCTCCCAGTTGCTCGAAACCACGGCACCCGCCGCGCAACTCGGACTCTGTCAGATCGGAAGCCTCGACTTCGCGAGCATCCGTAGTGCGTTCGCCCTGGAGGAGGACGACGTCTTCCTCCACGCCCTGGTCGGCGGCGGAGCAGTCCCCCCGCCGGGGCGAGAGGAGGGCCTGCTGTGAGTGTCGCCGCGCTGCTGACGGACCTGCGCCGGCGCGGAATCGAGCTGCGCGCCGAAGGCGGCCGGTTGCACTACAGCGCACCCAGGGGAGCATTGACCGCGGATCTGCGATCGCAGCTCGCCGAGCACAGGCCGGAGCTGCTGGCGGCCCTGACACACGGCCGCCGAAGCGACCGGCCGGCCGGACTCGCCATCGAAGCCGGTCTGTCCCGGAGCCGAACGGGACGGGCCGCATCCCCGGACCCGGCTACGCCGGCCGACAGCCACCCCTACGTCCGCCACGTCAACCCGTACCTCGCCTCCTGGCTGGCGCGCCTGGACCTGGACAAGCAGTTCGTCCGTGGTGAGGGCTGCTACCTGTACGACGCACAAGGAGGGCGCTATCTGGACTTCATCGCCCAGTACGGGGCGGTGCCCTTCGGCTACAACCCGCCGGAGATCTGGAATGCGCTGGAGCAGGTCCGCCGGGCCGGACTTCCGAGTTTCGTGCAGCCGTCGATCCAGACGTCGGCCGGTGAGCTGGCAGAGCGTCTCGTGCGGCTGGCGCCGCCCGGCTTGCGCTACGTCACCTTTGCCAACAGCGGAGCCGAGGCGGTCGAGGCGGCGATCAAGCTCTGCCGCTCGGCCACCGGGCGCCCGGGAATCCTGGCGGCGCAGCAGAGTTACCACGGCAAGACCCTCGGAGCGATGTCGGCCACCGGGAACTCGTGGTACCAGGAGCCGTTCGGCCCGCCCCTGGACGACTTTCATCACGTCCCGTTCGGAGACGTCGATGCCCTGAGCAGAGCCTTCCGGGACCGGAAGGGCTTCTACGCGGCCCTGTTGCTCGAGCCGATCCAGGGTGAGGGCGGCATGGTGGAGCCGCCGCAGGGCTACCTCGGGCGAGCGCGCGAACTCTGCGACCAGTCCGGGACGCTGTTGATCCTGGATGAAGTCCAGACCGGGCTCGGACGCACCGGGACGCTGTTCGCCTGTGAGCACGAGGGGGTCGCTCCGGACGTCATGACGCTGGCGAAGGCGCTCGGCGGCGGGCTGGTCCCGATCGGCGCCTGCCTGTGCACGGAGGAGGTCTACAACCCCGACTTCGCCCTCCTGCACTCCTCGACCTTCGCGGGCAACGCGCTCGCCTGCCGGGCGGGGCTGGCGACCCTGGACCTGCTGGAGCGGGACGAGCAACGGATGGTGCGTCACGTCTCCGAGAACGGCCGGGACTTGAAACAGGAGCTGCTGGACCTTCAACGCAAGTATCCCGGTCTGATCAAGGCCGTACGGGGCAGGGGCTACATGCTGGGCGTCGAGCTCGATGCGGACGGTCCGGCGGTCCGCGACGGTCTGCTGGGCTACCTGACCGACCAGAACCTCCTCACGTACCTCGTCACCAGTCACCTCCTCAACGTCGAGAAGGTCCGCGTCGCGCCCACGGCGAGCGCCGAGAACGTACTGCGCATCGAACCCCCGCTGACCGTCGAGTGGAGTCACTGCCGGGTGTTCCTCGACGCCCTCGACCGGACATTGAACGCGCTGGCACACGGCGACACGGCTCGTCTGGTCGGCCATCTGGCCGGAGCGCCCGAAGCGAGCCGCCCCGCTGCCCCTGCCCTCGGTTCGTCGGCGCCGCGCTCCGGGAGCCAGAAGACACTCGCGGCCGAAGCGGGCGCCGCCGACAGTCGTTTCGCGTTCATCGTTCATCTCACCGACCTGGCGGACTTCGCCGACCTCGACCCGAGTCTCGAGGCGTTCGACGAAGAGCAGCTCCGCAGCCTCAGAGAACGAGGGGCCGGTCTGCTGGCGCCGGCGCCGATCGGCGAGGCCTTGATCGAATCGCGGACCGGCCGGACGGCGTACGGCCGGTTCATCGCCGTGCCCTTCACCGCCCGCGAGCTGATGGACATGCCGCGCGAGGCGGCGCTGTCGGAGGTCGGCCGGGCCGTGGAGATCGCGCTCGAAGGCGGAGCGCAGATCGTGGGGCTCGGAGGGTTCACATCGGTTGTCACGCTCGGCGGTCTGGCCCTCAAGGAGCTCGGCCTGGGCCCGCTGACGACGGGCAATTCCTATACGGTGGCGGCGGCGCGGCGCGGCTTGCAGATGGCCTGCGACCAGGTCGGCCGGCAACTGTCCGAGTCCTGCGTGGCGGTGCTCGGGGCGACGGGGGCCATTGGCCGGACCGTCTCGCTGCTCCTCGCGGAGGACGTGCAGGAGCTCATCCTGATCGGCAACCCCGCATACGCGGAGCGCAGCCGACGGCGCCTCCTGGAGGTTGCCGCGGGCATTCTGGAGCATCTCTGGGATCTGCACACCCGCAATCGGCAGGCGTTCGGTCCGGACACCGTTGCCGCCTCGCTCGTCTCCCTCATCGAGCGGCTTCCCGGCCGTCCGACGTCGTCGGACTTGGTGAAACTGGCGGAGGAGATCGAGACGTCACCGGGAAGCTTGACCATCACCACCGACCTGCGGGGTCGGCTGCCGCAGGCCGACCTCACGGTGACCGCCACGAGCGCCGTGGAGGGCCTTCTGGAAGCGGACTGCCTGAAGCAGGGCTCGGTCGTCTGCGAGATATCCCGCCCCTTCAACGCCACCGCGGAGGTGAGATCCGCACGCCCGGACGTCTTGTTCATGGAAGCCGGGCTGGTCCGGGCGCCGTCGGCATCGAAGCTGGGCCGGGGTACCGGACATCGGTCCGGAAGTGTCTTCGCCTGCATGGCGGAGACCATGCTGCTCGCACTTGAAGGCCGCTACCAGGACACCAGTCTGGGGCCCGACCTGGATCTCGACCAGATCCGCGAGTTCGACGCCCTCGGCGACAGACACGGTTTCTCGGTCGAATACGGACGGCAGGGGACGCCTTTCCGGTGATCGAGTTCGTGCCCCCCGATCACCGTGAGGGCGTCCTTCGTGCACATCGGGAAACCCTTCCGAAAGGAGCGCCATGTCGAAGTACCCCGTCCCGCCGGGCCCCCGGGGCCACTTCCTCTCGGGCTGCCTGCCGGAGTTCCAGCGTGACCGGCTCGGCTTCCTCACCGCCTGTGCCAGGGAACATGGCGATCTCACCTCGTTCCGCCTCGGCCCGCGACGGGTCTATCTCGCCAGCCACCCGGCTCTGATCGAGCAGCTCCTGGTCACCGGGGAGCGGACCTTCCCGCGGCGGCCGTACCTGTTGACCATGAACCGGGTGCTGTTCGGCAACAGCCTGTCGGTCAGCCACGGAGAGTTCTGGTCGCGGCAGCGGCGGCTGTGCCACCCGGCGTTCCGCAAGAGCCGCGTCGATGCCACCGACAGCCTGATGACGTCCTGCGCCGGGCGTCGGATGGCCGATTGGGCCGACGGGGCGGTGCTCGACATGCATCCGGAGGCAATGAGCCTCACTCTGGAGATCGCCGCCAAGACGGTGTTCGACATCGACGTGACCAACGAGGGGCAGTTGGTCATCGGCAGCCTCCAAAGCATCATGGACTACCTGGACGTCCGGTATTCCAGCCTGCTGCCATTGCCCGACTGGGTACCCACGCGCGCGAACCTCCGGCTGCGCCTCCTGATGCGGAAGCTCGATGCGATCGTCTACGACCTGATCCGCGAGCGGCGGGCGAGCGGCGAGGACCGCGGTGACATCCTGTCGATGCTGCTGCTCGCCGAGGACGAGGCCGGCAACCGCATGCCCGACGCGCAGGTCTGCGACGAGGCCCAGAACCTCTTCCTGGCCGCCGTCGAGACCACCGCCTTGAGCCTGTGCTGGACCTGGTACCTGCTGGCCCGCCACCCGGAGGTGGAAGCCCGCCTGGTCGAGGAGTGGCAACGCGTGCTGGGCGGGCGCCCGCCGACCGTCGCCGACGTGCCCCGGCTCACTTACACCGACCAGGTGATCACCGAGTCGATGCGCGTCCAGCCGCCGTCCTACCTGACCGGACGCGAAGCGGCGCACGACACCGATCTGGGCGGCTATCACATACCGAAGGGTTCCAACGTCCTGATAAGCCAATGGGTGCTGCATCGCGACGCGCGGTGGTTCGATGCCCCCGAGGAGTTTCGGCCGGAGCGGTGGGCGGACGGTCTGAACAGCCGCCTGCCGACGGGGGCTTACATCCCCTTCGGCCTCGGTCCGCGCTCCTGCATCGCCGCCAGGTTCGCCTGGCTCGAGATGGTCCTGCTCCTGACGACCGTCGGGCAGCGCTTCCAGTTGGCGCAGGAAACGCCGGGACGCGTCGTTCGGCCGTGGCCGTCATTCGCACTCCGGCCGGGCGGGGGGATGCGGATGAGACTTCGGCGCCGGACCTGGGCCGAAGCGCCGGCTCCGATGCGCTAGGCCGTCTCTTTCGGATCTTGTCGGTCGGGCCCGCGTCGTCCGGTGCCGTGCCTCTCCCCCGGCTACCGCTGGGAGGTGCCCCCTGGGCGCAGGAGCGCCGTCGTACTGGACGTACTGCGGTGCTCCGACAACGCGGCGAGGTGCGGTGCCGGGCGGCGCGGGGCCCGGCAGGATCCCAAAGAGACGGCCCAGGGGGTGTGGCGAGGTCGAGTGCTGATCCTTCTCGGAGTCCGAGCCCTCGACCGGGCCGAACGGTGAGGATCAGCAGCCCACTTCCTGGGGAGGCGGTCATCCGCCGGGATTGCCGTGCCGGAGGTCG
>NZ_JBSGXU010000098.1:0-30430 GCF_053610205.1 Streptomyces sp. NPDC054932
GATGTCGAGAACGACATCGCCGCCCGCGGCCGGAGCCGCAGGACTGACAGCGACCGCAGTAACCGTGGCGGGAAGGGCGGCCTCCGGCGCGCCCTCGCCACGCACTGGTACGCCTGGGCCATGGTCGCCCCGGTGGTGCTCGTCCTCGGCGTGATCATCGGCTGGCCGCTGGTCCGCGGCATCTACCTGTCGCTGACCGACGCCAACGAGCGCAACGTCTCGCGCACCATCGGCGTCCGGCACATCGAGGCCACGTACGAGTTCGTCGGACTCGACAACTACGTGGCCGTGCTCGGCGACCCGATGTTCCTGCAGCGGCTGGTGTGGACGGTGGTGTGGACCGTCGCGTGCGTGTCCATCACCTTCACGCTCGGCCTGGCCCTGGCCAACATGCTCAACCGGGAATTCCGCGGCCGCGCCGCCTACCGGATGGCGCTCATCCTGCCCTGGGCCGTCCCCGGCTTCGTCTCCGTCTTCGCCTGGCGGTTCCTCTTCAACCGCGACAACGGCATCCTCAACAAGATCCTCGACGGTGGCGGCATCGCCGCGATCCCGTGGCTCGACGACCCCACCTGGGCCAAGTTCTCGGTCGTCGCCGTCAACGTCTGGCTCGGCGTCCCCTTCATGATGGTCGCCCTGCTCGGCGGCCTGCAGTCCATCCCCGGCGAGCTCTACGAGGCCGCCGAGATGGACGGCGCCACCGCCTGGCAGCGGTTCCGGCACATCACCCTGCCCGGGCTGCGCGCGGTCAGCATGACGGTGATCCTGCTCTCCACCATCTGGACCTTCAACATGTTCCCGGTGATCTTCCTGCTCACCCGCGGCGGACCGGGCGACTCCACCGAGATCCTGGTGACCCAGGCCTTCCGCGAGGCGTTCGTGTCGAGCCCGCGCGACTTCGCCGGCTCGGCCACGTGGGGCGTCCTGATCCTCGCCCTGCTCATGATCTTCGCGCTGGTCTACCGGCGCTCGCTGCGCAAGCAGGGAGAGGTGTGGTGACCATGTCCACCGCGACCGACGCTCGTAAGACCACCGCCCGCGGCCGGGGCAGCCGTTCCCCGCTCGCCTCCGTCGGCCTGCACGCCACCCTCGTCGTGGCGTCCGTGATCGCCGTCTTCCCGGTGCTGTGGATCCTGCTGACCTCGCTCAAGCCGGCCAAGCACGCGATCACCACCGACTTCGTCAAGGAACCGACGCTCAGCAACTACACGTACCTGCTGGAGCAGAGCCACTTCCTCAGCTGGTTCGCCAACTCCGTCCTGGTCGCCGGCGTCACCACCGTCCTCGGTGTCTTCATCGCCGCCACCACCGGATACGCGGTCAGCCGCTTCAAGTTCCCCGGCATGCGGCCGCTGATGTGGACCCTGCTCATCACGCAGATGTTCCCGATGGCGATCCTCATCGTCCCGCTCTACAACCTGATGGGCGACCTCGGGCTGCTCAACCAGCCCCTCGGCCTGATCATCACCTACCTCACCATCGCCGTGCCGTTCTGCGCCTGGATGATGAAGGGCTTCTTCGACACCATCCCGGTCGAGATCGACGAATCCGGCCGAGTCGACGGACTCAACCCCTTCGGCACCTTCTGGCGCCTCATCCTGCCGCTCGCCAAGCCCGGCCTCGCCGTCACCGGCTTCTACGCCTTCATCACCGCCTGGGGCGAGGTCGCGTACGCCTCCGCCTTCATGGTCGGCGAGGAGAACCTCACCCTGGCCGGCGGCCTGCAGACCTTCGTCACGCAGTACACCTCCAACTGGGGAGCCATGAGCGCCGCCTCGGTCCTCATCGCCATCCCCGCGGCGATCTTCTTCGTCTTCGCCCAGCGTCACCTCGTCGCCGGGATGACGGCAGGCGCCACCAAGGGCTGACCACCCGAGCCTGCCCCTTCTCACCCCCGGCCCGATCTCTCCAAGGACACCATGACCCAGCACCTCGCCGACGCGCTCCCCACCTCCACCGGCACGCAGCCCGGCTGGTGGAGAGAAGCGGTGATCTACCAGGTCTATCCGCGCAGCTTCGCCGACTCCAACGGGGACGGCATGGGGGACCTCGAAGGCATCCGCAGCCGACTGCCCTACCTCAAGGAGCTGGGCGTCGACGCCGTCTGGCTCAGCCCCTTCTACGCCTCCCCGCAGGCCGACGCCGGCTACGACGTCGCCGACTACCGGGCCATCGACCCGATGTTCGGCACCCTGCACGACGCCGACGCCGTGATCCGCGAAGCCCACGAACTGGGCCTGCGCATCATCGTGGACCTCGTCCCGAACCACTGCTCCGACCAGCACGAATGGTTCAAGCAGGCACTGCGCGAAGGCCCCGGCACCCCGCTGCGCGAGCGCTTCCACTTCCGCCCCGGCCGGGGCGAGGACGGCGCGGAGCCCCCGAACGACTGGGAGTCGATCTTCGGCGGCCCGGCCTGGACCCGGGTCGCGGACGGCGAGTGGTACCTGCACCTCTTCGCCCCCGAGCAGCCCGACTTCAACTGGGAACACCCGGCAGTGCAGGACGAGTTCCGCTCCATCCTGCGGTTCTGGCTCGACCTCGGCGCCGACGGCTTCCGCGTCGACGTCGCCCACGGCCTGGTCAAGGCGCCCGGTCTGCCCGACCTCGGTGCCAAGGACCAGCTCAAGCTGCTCGGCAACGACGTCATGCCCTTCTTCGACCAGGACGGCGTCCACGAGATATACCGCTCCTGGCGCCGGATCCTCGACGAGTACGAGGGCGACCGCGTCCTGGTCGCCGAGGCATGGACCCCGACCGTCGAGCGCACGGCCCTCTACGTCCGCCCCGACGAGATGCAGCAGGCGTTCAACTTCCAGTACTTGACCAGTGACTGGGAGGCGACCGCGCTCCGCGAGGTCATCGACGGCTCGCTGGCCGCCATGCGCACCGTCGGCGCCCCCACCACCTGGGTGCTGTCCAACCACGACGTCACCCGGCACGCCACCCGCTTCGCCAACCCCGCCGGCCTCGGCACCCAGCTGCGCGAGCCCGGCGACCGCGAGCTGGGTCTGCGGCGGGCCCGCGCGGCGATCCTGCTGATGCTGGCCCTGCCCGGTTCGGCGTACGTCTACCAGGGCGAGGAGCTCGGCCTGCCCGACGTCACCGACCTGCCGGACGAGGTCCGCCAGGACCCGTCGTTCTCCCGCGCAGCGGGCCAGGACGGCTTCCGCGACGGCTGCCGGGTCCCCATCCCCTGGTCGGGGACCGAGGCCCCGTACGGCTTCGGCACCGGCGGCAGCTGGCTCCCGCAGCCGGACTCCTGGGCGGATCTGAGCGTGGAGGCGCAGACCGGCGACCCGTCCTCCACCCTGGAGCTGTACCGGGCCGCCCTGCGGCTGCGCCGCGAGCACCCGGACCTGGGCGCGGGCGAGTCGGTGGACTGGCAGGAGGCTCCCGAGGGCGTCCTGCTCTTCCGCCGGGGGGACTTCCTCTGCGCCGCGAACACCACCGGCACGGCGGTACGGTTCCCCGTCGAAGGCGAGGCCCTGCTGTCCAGCGGTGCGACGGTCGAGGACGGCGTGCTGCCGGCCGACACCACGGTGTGGTGGCAGGTGACGTCGGGGTGACCTCCCCCCTCCGGCTGACGGACATCGCCGCGCAGGCCGAGGTCAGCGAGGCGACCGTCAGCCGCGTCCTCAACGGCAAACCGGGCGTGGCGGCCGGCACCCGGCACAAGGTGCTGGCCGCGCTCGACCTGCTGGGCTACGAGCGGCCCGTACGGCTCAAACGGCGCAGCAACGGGCTGGTCGGGCTGCTCATCCCCGAGCTCACCAACCCGATCTTCCCGGCGTTCGCGCAGGTCATAGAGCAGGCGCTGGCCGGGCACGGGTACACGCCCGTGCTGTGCACGCAGACCCCGGGAGGGGCCACCGAGGACGAGCTGGTGGAGCAGCTGGAGGAGCGGGGGGTCACCGGGATCGTCTTCCTGTCGGGCCTGCACGCGGACTCCCACGCCGACCCGGCGCGCTATCAGCGCCTCGCCTCCCGAGGGCTGCCGTTCGTGATGATCAACGGCTTCAACGAGCAGATCAGCGCACCCTTCGTCTCCCCGGACGACCGGGCGGCGGCGGACATGGCCGTACGGCACCTGCAGGACCTCGGACACCGCAGGATCGGGCTCGCGATCGGACCGACCCGGTACGTGCCGTCGGCCCGCAAGGAGCAGGGCTTCCTCACGGCGCTGCCCTCGGCGGAGTCCGAGGGGCTGATCCAGCGCACGCTCTTCACGGTGGAGGGCGGGCACGCGGCGGGCATGGCCCTGCTCGACCGCGGCTGCACCGGCATCGTGTGCGGCAGTGACCCGATGGCGCTGGGCGTCATCCGCGCGGCGCGCGAACGGGGGCTGCGGGTGCCGCAGGACGTGTCGGTGGTCGGCTTCGACGACTCACCGCTGATCGCCTTCACGGACCCGCCGCTGACCACGGTCCGCCAGCCGGTACGGGCGATGGCGACGGCCGCGGTGGGCGCCCTCCTGGAAGCGGTGTCGGGCACCCCGGTGCAGCGCACGGAGTACGTCTTCCAGCCGGAACTGGTGGTCCGGGGCTCGACGGCGCAGGTGCCGTAGGGGCCCTGGGCGGGGCGGGGTATTCGCCCCCTCGGCACCCCCGCTCCCGAGCGGGGGTTGCCCACCCACCCCCAGGCGCGGGAGTGGGCGGGGTGGGCGGGGTTCCGGTGGGGCGGTGGTCAGGGAGGTGTATGGGGGTTTCCCGTCAGCCCCATCGTCTCTCCGTGTCGCGCCGGCCCCTCAAGGGCGCTCCTCCTTCGTCGTCGCGTCGCTGCGCGATGTCGCTGCGCTCCACCCTTGACCGCCCGTCCCGCCCCGGACATACGAAGACTGCCGGGAAACCCCCAAAGGAACGGGCCGGGGGATCGAGGATCAGGACGGGGCGGTCGGAGATGCCCTGCCCTGTCGGGGTGGGGCATGACCGGCAGGCGGGGCCCATAAGGAAGGGTGGCCGTGTCGGGGGAGGCGCACCAAATCGCTACGCGCTCCTCATCTCTCAGCGTCTCCAGTCCGTCTTGGGCTGGGCATAGGCCGCCCACGAGTCGTGAATGCTTCCCACTGACGGCGACCGGAGGCCGGCCGGGGCTGATGAGCGCCGGTGAGAGGGACTGACGGCCGGTACTTCACCTATTCCGTAGTGAATCCGGGTCAGGGCGAGGACGACTCCACGAACCAGTGCCCAAACAGCAGCAATTGGGGCAAAAGGCTGGCCCTTTGGGCCGCCCACCCTCGCTGACCCGGCTCCACTACCGAATAGCCGTAGTCGCAGGCGTTTCCTGCCCCCGACAGCCGCCGGACGCAGTCATCGAGAAGGGCCCACGGCTCGTGGGCGGCCTATGTCCAGCCCCGGACGGTCGTCGGACGCTGAGACGTGAGAAGCGCGTAGCGATTGGACGCGCTACCCCCGACCCGGCAGGCCTCTCCCATGGGTCCCGCCTCGGGGACATGCCCGACCGGGACGAGGCCGTGCATCTCCGACCGCCCCGTCCCTGAAAAGCATCCCCCGGCCCGTTCCTTTGGGGGTTTCCCGGCAGTCTTCGTATGTCCGGGGCGGGACGGGCGGTCAAGGGTGGAGCGCAGCGACATCGCGCAGCGACGCGACGACGAAGGAGGAGCGCCCTTGAGGGGCCGGCGCGACACGGAGAGACGATGGGACTGACGGGAAACCCCCATACACATCCCTGACCACCGCCCCACCGAAATCCCGCCGCCCCGAAGCCCCCCGCCGCCCCCCGCGCCGACGCAGTGCCGTCAGTGGCCGTGGCCGCCGCTTCCGTGCCCGCCTCCGTGGCCGCCGTGGTCGCCCGGTTGGATGTCCGGGGCCTCGGGGTCGACGATCGTGAACGGGCGCATCAGGTCGTCGTCCTCGTGTTCCAGCAGGTGGCAGTGGTGGACGTACGTCGCCGGGAGCTCGGTCCCGCTGTTCGCGATTCCCGCGATCGGCTCCATGGGCGGGCTCCAGACGTCGGTGATGATCCGGGTCACCGTCTCCGGGTAGGACTTGAAGGTGTCCTTGTAGGACCGTGCCTCGTCCGGGTCCGGCGGGATCGGCGGACCGGTGAAGTAGTTCTTCAGAACCGGCTTGTCCGCCGCCTTGCGGCCACCGTCGATCCACTTCTCGTAGTCCGCCTGGTAGGCGGCCGCGTCGATGGGCTGCCTGTTCAGCACCTGGAAGTTGACCAGGTGGACGTGCATGGGGTGGGCGTCGTGGTTGGGATTGACGTATTCCCAGATCTCCCTCGTGCCCGCCTTGACGAAGTCCTGGGACGGCTCCATGAAGGGCACCGCGTTGAACGTCATGGTGCTGAAGAGCTTGTGCTGGTACAGGACCCATTCCCGGCGGCGGATCTGCGGTTCCGGCTGGATGGGCACGACGGCGGGCAGCTTCAGCTTCTTGGGCGGGGTCGTCCTGTCCACGCCGGACAGGGGCTTGGTGACCTGGAACTGCATGACCTCCGAGATCTCCGGCCCCAGGCCGGGCACGCCGGGGTAGTGCACCGGTGCGTGGTAGTTCGTCAGCGTGAACTTCGAGCCCATGGGCATTCCGCTGAAGTCGACGATCAGGTCGTAGCGTTCGGCGGGGCCGATCAGGAAGTTCAGCATCTGCAGCGGGGCGCGGAAGCCGCCGTCGGTGCCGATCAGCCAGAACGGAAGGTTGGGCTGGAGCACCACGTCCCTGGGCGGGTCGATCCTCAGCCGCCAGAAGCGCTCGTTCGAGGCGTTGAGGATCCGCAGCCGGTAGCGCCGCGGCTCGACGGCGAGGAAGGGGTACGCCTTGCCGTTGACGACCGGGGTGTCCTCGCCCTCCCGCTGGGTCATGGTGTAGGCGAGCTTGCCGTCCGGGTGGAAGGTCCGGTCCTGCAGGATGAGCGGGACCTCGAACTCGCCCTGTGGAAGCCCGAGCCGCTCGTCGGCGGGGTCGCGGATGACGTACAGGCCCGCGAGGCCCGCGTAGACGTTGACGCTGGTCATCCCCATGCCGTGGTCGTGGTACCAGAGCAGGGACGAGCGCTCGTGGTTGGTGTACGCGCAGATCGCCTCGTTGCGCTTGACGCGGTCCGGCTCCAGGGTCGTGTAGGACTCGGCTTGGATGCCGTCCGGGCTGAACGAGTGCAGCGGCATGCCGTCGGACTGCGGTGGGGTGAAACCGCCGTGCTGGTGCACGACGTTCCACACATTGACGTTGTCGGGGAAGGGCGGCTCGCTCGTGTAGGGAGGCGGGGCGATCGGGGCGAGTTCGGGGTCCCCGCTGCGGATCGCGTCGATCACGAACTGGAACAGGTGGGTGGTCGGCAGCTTGTTGCGGTACTTGACGACCGTCGGCTGGTCCTTGATCACGCTGATGGTCGGCCCGAGGTAGCCCATGCCGATCGGCCGGTGGCGGTCGTGCGGGTTCTTGGCCCAGTATCCCCACACGTCGGCCGGCCCGAGGTCACGGTGGAAGCGCCAGGTGCCCGGCCGCATCGTGAACTCGTAGTAGTCGGCGCCCGGATAGGCGGAGGTGTCCGGGACGGCCGTCTCCGGGGTGGGCAGCGGGTCCACGAACTTCTCCAGCGGAGGGGTCTGCGGGACCGGGGGGTCCGAGGGCTTCGGCTCGTGTCCGTGATGATGGCCGGGACCGGGATCCGCGTGCGCCGGTGTTCCCCGACCGCTCCCGGAAAGCGCGGCCGCACCCCCGACGGCGCCGGCCATGAGGAAATTCCTTCGCCCAACCATCGTTTCAGCCTTCCGCCGACGCCGTGTGTCCCTGAAGGCATACAGCGGTGTTCGCGGGGCATTGCCGCAGCGCGCCGGTGCGGTTCGAGAAGCGCTCGTTGAACCCATTTCGACAGTAATTGGGCAGGAATTGAGATCGAGCTATTGTCGCCGGTTTAAGAATATCCGCCCGGTGTGACCGGATGCTTTCCGCCCGTGCGCGGGGGTACGCGGGTGTGCGCGTGCGTCCGGACGGGGTGAACTCGGTGCGCGGGGGCCGGAGTCCGGGGCGCCCCGGCCGGCAGGACACGCCTCGGAAACAATTCTGCAATCTCTTGCGCAAACTCTTGCAGGGCTTCTACCTGGCCCCTACGGTCGCTCCAATCCCCACGTCTTCCGCCAGGAGGCCCCCCGCATGCCTGCCAGAGCCGTCAGAGCTGCAACTTTTTGCGCCACCACCGCACTTGCCGCGGCCACCCTCACCGCCGTCGGGCCGCAGGCCGCCGCCACGCCGCCCGGCGACAAGGACGTCACCGCCGTCCTGTTCGAGTGGCGCTTCGACTCCGTCGCCAGGGCCTGCACCGACACCCTCGGGCCCGCCGGGTACGGGTACGTGCAGGTCTCGCCGCCGCAGGAGCACGTCCAGGGCAGTCAGTGGTGGACCTCGTACCAGCCCGTCAGCTACAAGATCGCCGGACGGCTCGGTGACCGGGCCGCCTTCAAGGCCATGGTCGACACCTGTCACACGGCGGGCGTCAAGGTCGTCGCCGACTCCGTCATCAACCACATGGCCGGCCCCGCCGACGCGGGCGCCACCTTCACGGGCACCGGCGGTACTTCGTACACGAAGTACAACTATCCAGGCCTCTACTCCGGCTCCGACATGGACGACTGCCGGGCGAGCATCTCCAACTACCAGGACCGGGGCAACGTCCAGAACTGCGAGCTGGTGCAGCTGGCCGACCTGGACACCGGCGAGGACTACGTGCGCGGCCGCATCGCCGGCTATCTCAACGACCTGCTGTCGCTGGGCGTCGACGGCCTGCGCATCGACGCCGCCAAGCACATGCCGGCCGCCGACCTCGCCAACATCAAGTCCCGGCTGACGAACCCCGGCGTCCACTGGAAGCAGGAGGCGATATACGGGGCCGGCGAGGCCGTCTCGCCGAGCGAGTACCTGGGGAACGGGGACGTGCAGGAGTTCCGGTACGCCCGGGACCTCAAGCGGGTCTTCCAGAACGAGAACCTCGCCCACCTGAAGAACTTCGGCGAGGCCTGGGGGCACATGCCCAGTGGCCGGTCCGGGGTCTTCGTCGACAACCACGACACCGAGCGCGGCGGCGACACCCTCAGCTACAAGGACGGTTCCGCCTACACCCTCGCCAACGTCTTCATGCTGGCCTGGCCCTACGGCTCCCCGGACGTGCACTCCGGCTACGAATGGACCGACAAGGACGCCGGTCCTCCCAACGGGGGCACCGTGAGCGCCTGTTACAGCGACGGCTGGAAGTGCCAGCACGCCTGGCGGGAGATCTCCTCCATGGTCGCCTTCCGGAACGCGGCGCGCGGTCAGGGCGTCACGAACTGGTGGGACAACGGCGGTGACCAGATCGCCTTCGGGCGCGGCACCAAGGCGTATGTGGCGATCAACCACGAGGGCTCCGCCCTGACCCGCACCTTCCAGACCTCCCTCCCCGGCGGCGACTACTGCGACGTGCAGGGCGGCCGGACGGTCACGGTCGGCTCGGGCGGGCAGTTCACCGCCACCCTCCCCGCCGGAACGGCCGTCGCCCTGCACGCGGGTGCCCGTACCTGCTCGGGCGGATCCACCCCGCCGCCGGCCACGGTCTCCGGAGCCACCTTCGCCGTGGGCGCCACCACCGTCCCCGGGCAGAACATCTACGTCACCGGTGACCGCGCCGAGCTCGGCGGCTGGAACACCGGTGGCGCCCTCAAGCTCGACCCGGCGGCCTACCCCGTCTGGAAGCTCGACGTGACGCTGCCGGCCGGCACCGCGTTCTCGTACAAGTACATCCGCAAGGACGCTGCCGGGAACGTCACCTGGGAGAGCGGGGCCAACCGCACCGCCACCGTCCCCGCGAGCGGCAAGGTCACGCTGGCCGACACCTGGCGCAACTGAGCCGCCGCTCCACAGACCAGGGCCGTCCGGCACCACCATCCCTGCCACGCCGGGCGGCCCTCATCCATGCGACACGTACACAAGGAGACCTGCCTTGATACGCCCTGCCGCAGGAGTGCTCGCCGCCGCCCTGGCCGTGACGCTCCTGCCCGCACTCCCCGCCGCGGCCGCCACGGCCGCGCCGCCCGCCCCGCCCTCGGACGCGAAGCTGGCCGCCGAACCGGCCCGGCACGACCTGACCCGGGAGCAGTTCTACTTCGTGCTCCCGGACCGCTTCGCGAACGGCGACCCGGGCAACGACCGGGGCGGCCTGACCGGCTCGCGCCTGGAGACCGGTCTGGACCCCACGGACAAGGGCTTCTACCAGGGCGGTGACCTCAAGGGGCTCACCGACCGGCTCGACTACATCAAGGGGCTCGGCACCACGGCCATCTGGCTGGCGCCGATCTTCAAGAACCAGCCGGTGCAGGGCAAGGGGGCCGACGTCTCCGCCGGTTACCACGGCTACTGGATCACCGACTTCACCCAGGTCGACCCGCACTTCGGCACGAACGCGGACCTGGAGCGGCTCATCGACAAGGCGCACGGGAAGGGGATGAAGGTCTTCTTCGACGTCATCACCAACCACACCGCCGATGTCGTGGACTACAAGGAGGCCTCGTACTCGTACCTGTCGAAGGGGGCGTTCCCCTATCTGACGAAGGACGGAGTGCCCTTCGAGGACAAGGACTACGCCGACGGGAAGGCGAAGTTCCCGAAGGTGGACGGCGAGTCCTTCCCGAGAACCCCCTTCGTGCCGGACGCGAAGAAGAACCTGAAGGTCCCGGGCTGGCTCAACGACCCGACGATGTACCACAACCGCGGGGACTCCACCTTCGCGGGTGAGTCCTCCGAGCAGGGTGACTTCTTCGGCCTCGACGACCTGTGGACCGAGCGTCCCGAGGTGGTCGGCGGGATGGAGAAGATCTACGAGAAGTGGGTTCGGGACTTCGACATAGACGGCTTCCGGATCGACACGGTCAAGCACGTCAACACCGAGTTCTGGACCCAGTGGGCCACGGCCCTCGACACCTACGCGGCCGAGCGCGGCCGCGACGACTTCTTCATGTTCGGCGAGGTCTATTCCGCCGACACCGCGGTCACCTCCCCGTACGTGACGCGCGGGAAGCTCGACGCCACCCTCGACTTCCCGCTCCAGGACGCGATCCGCGCGTACGCCTCCCAGGGCGCGGGCGCCGGCCGGCTGTCCTCCGTACTGGCCGACGACTACCGGTACACCTCCGGCAAGGCCAACGCCTACGAGCAGGTGACCTTCCTCGGCAACCACGACATGGGCCGCTTCGCCTCCTTCCTGAAGCAGGACCGGCCGGGGGCCGGGGAGCAGGAACTGCTGGACCGCTACCGGCTGGCCAACGAGCTGATGTTCTTCTCCCGGGGCAACCCGGTGATCTACTCCGGTGACGAGCAGGGCTTCACGGGGGCCGGCGGGGACAAGGATTCCAGGCAGCCGCTGTTCGCCACGCAGGTCGCCGACTATCTGGACGACGACCAGCTCGGAACGGCGCGCACGCACGGGAGCGACGCCTACGATCCGGGACACCCGCTCTACCGGCAGATCAGTGCTCTCTCGAAGCTGACGAAGGCGCACCCGGCCCTGCGGGACGGCGTTCAGAGTGAACGATTCTCCGACGGTTCCGTCTACGCCTTCGCCCGCACCGACACCAAGTCCCGCACCGAGTACCTGGTCGCCGCCAACAACGGCGCCGAGTCCCGCACCGTCGAGATCGACGCCCCGGCCGGCGCCCAGTACCGCACCCTGTACGGCGGCACCGCGCTGATCCGCGCCTCGGCGGCCGGCAAGCTCACCGTCCCGGTCCCCGCCCTCGGCACCGTCGTCCTCCAGGCCGTGACGCCCGCCGCCAAGCCGACCGTCAAGCCCGCCCTGACCCTGAAGGCCCCGGCTCCCGGTGCCGCCGGCACCGTCGAGCTCTCGGCCGACGTCAGCGGCGGCGGCCTGAACCGGGTCGTCTTCGCCGCACAGACCGGCAACGGCAAGTGGCAGGTCCTCGGCTCCGCCGACCACGCCCCCTACAAGGTCACCCAGCACGTCACCGCCCCGGCCGGCACCGCCCTGCGCTACAAGGCCGTCGTCGTCGACTCCGCCGGCCGCACCGCGAGCGCCCTCGCCCAGTCCGCCGCCGGAACCGCCCCGCCCACCGAGATCCCCACCGCCACCCAGCGGGACTACGCGGTCGTCCACTACAACCGCCCCGACGGCGACTACACCGACTGGCGCCTGTACGCCTGGGGCGACATCGCCGAGGGCGAGGCCACCCCGTGGCCGGCCGGCCACGCCTTCACCGGCCGCGACGCCTACGGCGCCTTCGCCCACGTCAAGCTCAAGCCCGGCGCCTCCTCCGTCGGCTACCTCGTCATCGACAAGGACGGCAACAAGGACGTCGCCGCCGACCGCACCATCGACGTGACGAAGACCGGCGAGGTCTGGCTGGAGCAGGGCAAGGAGCCCGCCCGCACCGACCGCCCCGCGTACCCGCCGCAGGACACCTCGAAGGCCGTCCTCCACCACCAGCGCCCCGACGGTGCCTACGACGGCTGGGGCCTGCACGTCTGGACCGGGGCCGCGACCCCCACCGACTGGTCCAAGCCCCTGCTCCCCGTCCGCACCGACTCCTACGGCGCGGTCTACGAGGTCCCGCTCGCGGCCGGCGCCACCAGCCTCAGCTACATCCTGCACAAGGGCGACGAGAAGGACCTCCCCACCGACCAGTCCCTGGACCTGAAGGTCACCGGCCACGAGGTGTGGATGCTGGGCGGCCAGGAGAAGTACCTCCTCCCGCAGCCCGCCGGTTCCGCCGCGGCCCTGGACCTCACCAAGTCCCAGGCGGTCTGGATCGACCGCGACACCCTCGCCTGGAATGCCCCCGCGGCAGCCGCCTCCGTCCAGCTCCTCGCCTCCCGCGAAGGCGCCGTCAAGGCCGAGAACGGCACGCTGACCGGCACGGCCCAGTGGCTGCGGCTGGGCCGCGCCGAGCTGACCGCCGCCCAGAAGCAGAAGTTCCCGCACCTGGCCGCATACGGCGCGTTCACCGTCGACCCGCGCGACCGCGACCGGGTCCGCGAGGCCCTGCGCGGCCAGCTCGTCGCAAGTGCCCGCGCCGCGAACGGCGCGGTCCTGGCCGCCACCGGCGTCCAGCTCGCCGGCGTCCTCGACGACCTGTACGCGACCACCGCCTCCCTCGGCCCCGTCTTCAAGGACGGCCGCCCCACGCTCTCCGTCTGGGCCCCCACCGCCCGGCAGGTCTCCCTCGAACTCGACGGCCGCACCGTCGCCATGCGCCGCGACGACGCCACCGGCGTCTGGTCGGTGCGCGGCGAGCGCTCCTGGACCGGCAAGCCCTACCGCTACGACGTGACCGTCTGGGCCCCGAGCACCCGCCAGGTGGTCCGCAACCTCGTCACCGACCCCTACTCCACCGCCCTGACCGCGGACTCCGTCCACAGCCTGGTCGTGGACCTGGCGGACCCGAAGCTCGCCCCGCCCGGCTGGAAGACCCTGCGCAAGCCCGCGCCCGTCCCCTTCACCTCCGCGCAGATCCAGGAGCTGCACATCCGCGACTTCTCCGTCGCGGACCGCACCAGCACCCACCCCGGCCAGTACCTGGCCTTCACCGACACCGCCTCGGCGGGCATGCGGCACCTGCGCGACCTGGCCGCCGCCGGGACCTCGTACGTCCACCTCCTGCCGGCCTTCGACATCGGCACCATCCCGGAGAAGGCCGCCGACCGCACCGAGCCCGCCTGCGACCTCAAGGTGTACGCGCCGGACTCGCAGGAGCAGCAGGCGTGCGTGGCCGCCGCGGCCGCGAAGGACGCCTACAACTGGGGGTACGACCCGCTGCACTACACCGTCCCCGAGGGCAGCTACGCGAGCGACCCGAACGGCACGGCCCGTACGGTCGAGTTCCGCAGGATGGTCCAGTCCCTGAACGCCTCCGGGCTGCGCACGGTGATGGACGTCGTCTACAACCACACCGTCGCCGCGGGCCAGTCTGACAAGTCGGTCCTCGACCGCGTCGTCCCCGGCTACTACCAGCGCCTGCTCCCCGACGGCAGCGTCGCCACCTCCACCTGCTGCGCCAACACTGCCCCCGAGAACGCCATGATGGGCCGCCTGGTCGTCGACTCGATCGTCACCTGGGCGAAGGAGTACAAGGTCGACGGCTTCCGCTTCGACCTGATGGGCCACCACCCGAAGGCCAACATCCTGGCCGTCCGCACGGCCCTCGACTCCCTGACCGTCGCCAAGGACGGGGTCGACGGGAAGAAGATCGTCCTCTACGGGGAGGGCTGGAACTTCGGCGAGATCGCCGACGACGCCCGCTTCGTGCAGGCCACGCAGAAGAACATGGCCGGAACCGGCATCGCCACCTTCTCCGACCGGGCGCGCGACGCCGTCCGCGGCGGCGGCCCCTTCGACGAGGACCCGCGCGTCCAGGGCTTCGCCTCGGGCCTGTTCACCGCCCCGAACTCCTCGCCCGCGAACGGCACCGCCGAGCAGCAGAAGGCCCGCCTCCTGCACGCCCAGGACCTGATCAAGGTCGGGCTCTCCGGCAACCTCGCCCCGTACGCCTTCACCGACACCACCGGCCGCCGCACCAAGGGCTCCGAGGTGGACTACAACGGCGCCCCGGCCGGCTACGCGGCCGCCCCAGGCGACGCCCTCGCCTACGCGGACGCCCACGACAACGAGACCCTCGCCGACGCCCTGACCTACAAGCTCCCGCCCGGCACCGCCCCCCGCGACCAGGCCCGCATGCAGGTCCTGGCCATGGCGACGGCCGCCCTGTCCCAGGGCCCGGCCCTCTCCCAGGCGGGCACCGACCTGCTTCGCTCCAAGTCCCTGGACCGCAACTCCTACGACAGCGGCGACTGGTTCAACGCCATCCACTGGGACTGCCGGGACGGCAACGGCTTCGGCCGCGGTCTGCCTCCGGCCGCCGACAACGCCTCGAAGTGGCTCCACGCGAAGCCCCTGCTGACGGGACCGGCGCCCACCTGCACGGACATCAACGCCACCTCGGCGGCCTACCGCGACCTGCTGAGGATCCGCACCACCGAGCCGGACTTCGCCCTCACCACGACCGAGGCGGTCCAGTCCCGGCTGGCCTTCCCGCTCTCGGGCAAGGACGAGACCCCGGGCGTGATCACCATGACCCTGGGTGACCTGGTGGTCGTCTTTAACGCGGCCCCCACCGCGCAGGCCCAGCGCGTCCCCGCTCTCGCGGGCACCGCCCACCGGCTGCACCCGGTCCAGGCGGCGGGATCCGACGCCACCGTCAAGCAGTCCACGTACGACACGAAGACAGGAGAGTTCACCGTCCCCGCCCGCACCGTCGCGGTCTTCACACGACGCTGAGCCGGTCCAGCCGCTTCTCCAGCAGGATCACCCCGTAGGTCCTGCCGTCCTTCCCCTCCTTGTTGGGGAGCTCCCCGACCACCCGGTAGCCCGCACCCAGGTAGTACGCGAGCAGCCGGGGGTTGGTGGAGACGCAGTCCAGCCGCGCCCGTTCCCGACCGGTCCGGGCGGTGCGCCGCTCGGCGTGTTCGAGCAGGCGCCGCCCGGCCCCGGCGGGGGCCACCTCGCGCGCCACCATCAGCCGGTGCACGTAACCGGCCACGGGCGGCTGGACCCCCCAGGCCTCCTCGTCGGACCACCACAACTCGTAGGCCCCGCACACGCGGCCGTCGGCATCGCCGGCGAGCCACACCTCGCCGTCGCGCATCTTCGACCGGAAGTGCGCGGCGTCCTTGTCCCCGGGCTTCCACTGATCGATCCCGTGCTTGCGCATCCACCGGGCGGCCTGGTCGTACAGCTGCACCAGCGTGCCGGCGTCCTTCTCCTGGGCAGGCCGGAACAGGATCTCGTCGTCAATGATCACGCGGGCATTATCGATGATCATGGGTGGCTGCCACACCCCAGTTCAGCGCGGCTGTGGGACCTCGGCACGGGCCTCGTCCGGGACCGCGCCCGGGGCCTCTTCCGGCGCCCCGCCCGGCACCAGCGCGCCGAGCCGCCCGACCAGCTCCCCGAAGGGCCCGTCGGCGGGCTCGCCGGCCAGGATCCCCACGAGGATCCCCGCCATCTCGATGTCGTACGCGGCGCTCACGGCGGCCAGCGCGGCGAAGTCGTGCACCAGCTGCAATTCCAGTTCGCCCCGCGGGATCCGGCGCCCGTCCAGCCAGATCAGCGCGGTGGACTCGGCGAGCGAAACCCAGGACCGCACCACGAGCTCCAGGCGCGCCGGGGTCTGCTCCAGCCCGATGCCCAGGTGCGTGAGGATCTGCTCGTACGCCGCCTGCCGGACCTCGTCGATCATCGCGTTCGTCCGGCTGCTGCCGACCGCGGGACCGCCGCGCATCAGCGCCGAGAAGCCCGGCCCGTGGTCGTCGACGAAATCGAAGAACCGCCCCATCACCCGCAGCAGCCGCGCCCCGAGCGGCCCCTCCCGGGGCTCCACGAACCGCAGCGCCAGCTCGTCGGCCGCCCGGCGCAGCGCGGCCTCGTACAGGCTCAGCTTGCCCGGAAAGTAGTGGTAGACGAGCGGCCGGGATATCCCCGCGGCCGCCGCGATCTCGTCGATCGACACATCGTCGGGCGAGCGGTTGCTGAACAGCTCCAGGGCAACCCCGATCAGCTGCTGCCGCCGCTCCTCGACACCCATCCTGCGTCGCACCCCGGTTGTCATGCGGACACCCTACTGGGGCGCGTTCACAGGTCCAGGACCAGCCGGTCCCCCTTCGCGCGGGACACGCACAGCAGCATCGAGTCCGCGCGCTCCTGGTCCGTGAGGAGTTCGTCGCGGTGGTCCACCCCGCCCGCGAGGACCCGGTGTTGGCAGGTCCCGCAGAATCCCTGCTCGCAGGAGTACGGGGTGTCGGGCAGCTCCCGGCGCACCGCGGCCAGCGTGCTCTCGTCCGCCGCCACCTCGACGACCCGTCCCGAGCGGCGCAGTTCGACCGTGAAGGACCGCCCCGACCGCCCCGGACCGGGCTCCGCCGCCGGGGCGAACCGCTCCAGGTGCACCGCCGCCGGATCCGCGGCCGCCGCCGTCACGGCCCGCATCAGCGGCTCCGGACCGCAGCAGTAGACCAGGGTGCCGGGCCCCGCCGCGGCGACCGGGGTCAGGTCGGGAAGGCCCGTCTCGTCCTCGGGGAGGACCGACACCCGGTCGCCGTAGGGCGCGAGGTCGTCCAGGAAGGGCATCGAGTCGAGGGTGCGGCCCCCGTAGAGGAGGGTCCAGTCGGCGCCCGCCGCCGTGGCGGCCCGGAGCATCGGCAGGATCGGGGTGATGCCGATGCCGCCCGCGACGAAGACGTACGAGGCAGCCGGGACCAGCTCGAAGCGGTTGCGCGGCGGGCGCAGCTCCAGCTCGGCGCCCTCGACCAGCTGCGCGTGCGCCTCGCGGGAGCCGCCCCGGCCGTCCTCGATCAGCCGGATCGCGATCGTGTACCGGCCGCCGTCCGCCGGATCGCCGCACAGCGAGTACTGGCGGACCAGGCCCGAGGGCAGGGTGACGTCCACGTGCGCGCCCGGGGCCCACGCCGGGAGGTCCGGTGACTGCAGGGTCAGTTGCAGCACCCCGAGGGCCGGCTCCGTACGGGAGACGATCAGCGCGCGCAGCGCCCGGCGCGGGGAGTGGCCCGAGACCGGGGTCTCCAGGGCCGGCAGGGGCCAGAGCGGGGACGTTCCTATGCGGCGCTTCAGGGCGCGCCTGGTCGCCCAGGCCGCGCCCAGGGCGGCCGTCGCCGCGAGGGCGCGCCTCATGCCCGCACCCCGCCGTTCGCGCCGGGGGAGGCGGCGAGATAGGCCACCGCCTGGGCCGTCGAGCCCTCCTGCGAGGGGTGGTAGGTGCGGGAGAGGTACTTCGGGACGGACTTCAGCATCGCCCCGGTCGACGGGAGCACGCCCTGCTGTCCGGCCAGGAAGAACTGCTTGAGGGAAGCCTTGCCGTCCACCAGGTGGGGGTCGTTCTCCATGAAGAAGCGGACGCCGCGCTGCCAGAGGAAGACCAGGGCCGAGAAAGCGGTCGCCCAGGTGCGCGCCCGGCGGCGGTAGTTGCCGTCCACGTGCATGAAGAGGTCGAAGGCCACCGAGCGGTGCTCGACCTCCTCCGCCCCGTGCCAGCGCAGCAGGTCCAGCATGGTGGGGTCGGCGCCCCGCCGGTCGAGCGCGTCGGCGTTGAGCACCCAGTCGCCCAGGAACGCCGTGTAGTGCTCGATCGCCGCGATCATCGCGACCCGTTCCATCAGCCACCAGTGCCGGGCCCGGCCGGGCGGCAGGGTCCGGTCGCCGAGCAGCTTCTCGAACAGCCAGTCCACCTGCGCGGTGTAGGGGGTCGGGTCCAGCCCCAGCCGCTTCAGGTGCGGCAGCACGTCGTCGTGGGCGGTGGCGTGCATGGCCTCCTGGCCGATGAAGCCGACGACGTCCGCCCGCAGTTGCTCGTCCTCGATGTACGGGAGAACCTGCTTGTAGACGTGCACGAACCAGCGCTCTCCGGCGGGGAGCAGCAGGTGCAGCACATTGATCATGTGTCCGGCGAAGGGGTCGCCGGGCAGCCAGTGGAGCGGGGTGTCCTCCCAGCCGAAGGACACGTTCCGGGGCCTCAGGTCCACGTGTTCCGACGCCACGGGGGCGGGCGCGAGCGGCGTATTAGACATGGTGTCAATGTACTGATGGGTAAGGGGGAGGAGAAGACCCCTGCGCGGACTTCTCCCGGCGCACCACTGCCCCGGCGCACCACTGCCCGGGCGCACCACTGCCCGGGCGCATTCCGCGCCCGGGCAGTGGTGGTCCGCTGTGGGGTGACGCCCGGCTACCGCCCGACTTGACCCTTCGAGAGCGCCCACTCGCGGTTGAGGGAGCCCAGCGGGATGCGGCGCTCGAAGAGCGGCGTGCCGAACAGGGACAGCTGGAGCTGGAGGTTCCCGCTCAGGTCGAAGCCGCCGTACAGCGCCCAGGCGCCGCTGACGGAGGTCTTGCCGTCGCTGGAGGCGGCCGCCTTGAGGTCGGCCTCGCCGCGCAGGTACGGGGCGAAGTCCGCGGTGACGCCGACGGCGCCGTAGAGGCCGACGGAGGCCTCGGCGCCGAGCGCGCCCTTGACCCGGCCGGCGGCGGTGACGCTCGCCCGGACCGGCGTGCTCTGCACGTTCGAGGCGCTCACCGGGGTCCAGCCCTTGCCCACGGCGTAGCTGCCGCCGACCTTGAAGTCACCCTTGACGTCCTGCTGGACCTCCAGGGTCACGCTGCCGTCGGCCTCCACCTGGATGTAGCAGGTCAGGTCGAGGTTGACGACGACCGGCACCGGGCCGACCTGGATGACGGGGGAGCTGTGCAGCTTGGCGAAGGGGATCCGCTTGGGTGTTCCGGTGCTCGCGGCGGCGCGGCCCTGGAGCTTCCACTGCGAGGACCAGTCGCCGCTCATGCCGAGGAAGGCGCCGCGCGGACCGGGGGCGCCGCCCGGGCTGCCGTCGTAGGCGAACTCCACCTGAGGGGCGAGCTGGACGAAGCCGGACACCGAGGCGCCGGCCGAGGCGGGGGCGTCCGGGGCGGTGTCGACGGCGGCGTTCACATCGAGCCGCAGGTTGCCCAGGGGCAGCTTCGCGCCCTCGGGGCCGAAGGTCAGGCCCTGGCCCTTGGCCCAGGAGAAGGTGACGCCCTTCATCAGGGGCTCGACGGTGACCGCGGACGGGTCGACGGGGACCTTGCCGTCGGCCTTGTCGTCACCCAGGACGGCGGCCAGCGTGGTGGCGGCGGTCTTGACCTCGGTGCCGCTGTCGGTCGTGCCGACGACCTCGGTGACCTTGGCGAGCAGGCCGGCCGGGGCGCCGGGCGCCGGGGCGCTGGCGATGACGTCGCCCACCGCGACGGGCTTGTCGGCCCCGGGCGACGCGGTCGGCGACGTGGTCGGGGACTTGCCCGGGGACTTGCCGGGGGACTTGCCCGGTGCGGGCGAACTGCCGGACCCCTGAGGGGCCTTGGCGATGACGGCCCGGCCGCTGGCCTTGTCGTAGGAGGCGACCTTCAGGGCGGACTTCTCGGTCCTGCCCTTCCCGTCGGCCCGGGCCACGGCCGCCGGTGTGGCCGTCCCCTGCGGGGCAGCAGCCACGTCGAGCTGCTGCGACGTGCCGTCGGCCGAGGGGCTGGAGGTGACGGGGGCGGCCGGTTCGGCGGCGCCGGTGTGGGGGGAGGAGGAGCAGCCGGTGGCGGTGAGCGCGAGGGCGGTCAGACCGGGTATGAGGAGGCGTCGGGCGAGCGTGCGCACGTGGGGTGACCTTCGGATGGGTGAGGGGTGTGGGGGGTTACCGCGAAGTAACCGGAATCCGATCATGTCATGTACGCAGGGCGGTCGTCATGTCCGGATCTCGCCAACTCCCCGACGGGGCCTGACTGTTGAAGCTTCACCCACTCATCGGGTGCAGTCGGACCCCGTCCCCGCCGGTCCTCCGCCTACCGCAGCACGCCCGCCTTCGTCCCGTCCGTCAGCTTGCCCGACAGGTCCACCTGCGCTCCCGCCGGCGCCTTCACCGCCAGCCGGTTGCCGTTCGCCGACCCGCTCACCCCGCCGCCCGACACCGACAGCGAGGCGAACTGCGCACTGCCCGCCGCCAGCACGTACCACTGACCCGCACGCGACTTCCACAGCACGCCCGCCAGCACCCGCGGCTCCCGCGGGCCGCACGCCGTGGACCCCTCCGACCTGGCCGCCTGCGCCGCCATCGGTGCGCCCGGGGCCAGGAACTGCGCCTGCACCCGGTCCGCCGCGCCCTGCCAGGTCTCCGCCCGCGTGCAGAGCCAGGCCGCCGTCCCGTCGCCCTCCGGCAGCGGCTGCTTCGCGTACGTCCAGGCGTTGACCGTACGGACCCCGTGCGAGCGGACCGCGGGCAGCAGACAGGCGATCCTCGACCAGTCCCCGAGCTCGGCGGCCTCGGTCACATCGCGCTCGGCACCCGGCGCCCCGGAGGTCAGCCGGGCCGGGGTCAGTTCACCGAGGTCGGTGATCAGCCGGGTGGCACCGTCGCCGGTCAGGGCCAGGGCGTTCCAGCTCGTACAGCTGCCCGCCGGGGCAGGGCTCGCCACCGGCGGGGTCACCCCGTCCGGGGCCGGCTTCAGCGCCACCGCGGGGACACCGGGCCTCAGCAGGTCCCGCTGCGCCGTGCCGGTGACCCAGGGCGCGGTGAGATACCGGACGTTGCCGTCGACCCGGCTGAGCACCAGCGCGGTGGCGGTGTCCGCCGAGGCCCCGTCGGTCCGGGCGAAGTCGAGGGCGGCGACCGTCGTCCCGGCCCGCGGCTCGGCGTAGCGGACCACGCGCAGGCCGTCGTACATCAGGACCACGACGGCCTGGTCCACGGCGCCCGCGAACAGCAGCTGCGCCGGCCCCATCGGCGGCCCGGAGGGCGTGCCCGGAGTGGCCGAGGTGACCACGGAGGGGCCGGGCCGCGCCCAGACGGCCAGTGCCCGGCGCAGCAGCTCCGTGTCGCCGGCGCGGTCGCCCCGGGCGGGCCAGGTGGAGAAGTCCGTACGGGAGGAGGTGCGCCACAGCGTGGGCGCGGCCCGGACCAGCTTCCCCGGATCCAGGGCCTGCTCGGCCGCGACGTTGCGCGCGTACGGCGGGGCGGCGGCCCCGTCGGAACCCCAGCCCCCGCCGGGCAGCGCGAGCAGCGCCCCGCACACGGCGAGCGCGGCCCCGGCGGCCAGCGCGGCCCGCACCAGGCGCCGCCGCCGCAGCAGGTCGGTGGGCCGGGCCTGGAGCACGCACGGGTCGAACTCGGGGGAGGCGAACAGGGCGTCGTTCGCCGGATCCCCGGACTCCCGGGCCGCGGCGGCCGGGTCCGGGACCCCGGCCTCGTCGAGCACCCGGAGCACCTCCGGCTCGGGCAGCCGTTCCAGGGCCCGCAGTACGCAGGCCGCCCGGCCGGGCCCGTCGAGAGTGGCCAGCCACTGGTCGAGGGCCAGCTCCTCGGCCCCGCCCGAGCGCGGGAACAGCCGCAGCCCCCACACCTGGGGCAGCACCGGCGGGAGCTGCGCCCGCCGGGGCAGCGCCCGGAAGGTCAGCGGGATCCCCGCCTCCAGGGCGGCGCGCAGCACGCGCAGCCGGACGTACGCGTATCCGGAGTCGTCCGCGCCGCCCCGCTGCCCCGGAACCCCGCCCTGCACGGCCGCCGCGGCGGCCGCCGAATTCCGCCGCCCGCGCGGCAGCGCCCGCTGCACCAGCGAGTGCGCGGTGAGGACCCGCCGGTTGCGGCCGAGCGCGGGAGGCAGCACCAGATAGGCGAGCCGCACCAGCCGGGGGTAGTGCTCGACGATGGCGGCCTCGGCCTGCTCGACGTCCGGCGGCACGGGAGAAACGGGAGGAAGGGGGCGGGTGGCGGTATCCGGCGCAGTCACGTTCAGCAGAACGAGCGAATCGTCGGATGGTCACCGGTCCCCGGGGCGGGCGGGCGAGCCGAAAGGGGCGCGACGCCGCGCGCCGGCAGAACGCGCCCCCGGGGGAGAACCGGGCCCGGAAGGGAGGGGACCCGGGGACGGGACTCAGACCACCAGACGGGCGCGCAGCGCCTCGACCGTCCCGTCGCCGACACCGAGTCCCTCGCGCACGTACTTCTCCATCGAGCCGTACCGCGTCTCCACCTCGTCCAGCGCCGCCTGCAGGTAGGAGGGGAAGACGCCGATCAGTGCGAGCGCGATGTCCGGGTCGCCGCCGGCCGCCGTGAAGCCCTCGATCAGCGGGGCGAAGGCATGCTTGACCGCCGGGTTGACGGACAGGTACTCGGCCATCAGCGTCTCGTCGTCCGCGCCCAGCAGCGCCAGGATGATCGTCGCGCCCCAGCCGGTACGGTCCTTGCCGGCCGTGCAGTGGAACAGCAGCGGGCCCGCGTCGGCGTCGGCGGCCTCGGTGAGCAGCATCCGGTACGCGGCCTGCGCGGAACCGGAGTTCACGAAGGACCGGTAGGTGTCGGCGAACAGGGCCTGCGCCCGGCCGCCGCCCAGGTGCTCCTCGGCCACGGCCGGGTCGGACAGCAGGTCCTTGAGCTGCACCGCGGCGGGCACCCTGGCGGAGTTCAGCTTGTCGGCGAGGACGTCACCGACCAGGATCCGGGCCCCTGCGGGTATCCGGTCGGGGTGGTCGGCGCGCTCGGCGTCGGTCCGGAAGTCGATGACGGTACGCAGGCCCAGCGCGGCCACCACCGGGTCGGCGCCGAGGTCGAGCCGGTCGAGCTGGCCGGAGCGCAGGACCAGTCCGGGGCGGACGGTGCGGCCGCCGGAGAGCGGGGTGCCGCCGAGGTCGCGGAGGTTGGCGACGGTGGTGGACGAGGTGGCGGTCATCGTGAAGGCTCCAGCGGGGTGCGAGTTACTCGTGTCATGCGGCGGCACGGGCATCCGCCGGCATGGCCGGTTCGGCCATGCTTCGTTTCATGCAATTTTCTGATGTTTCGCCCCGGAAAGACAATCGAGGACCATCGAGACCCCGATCCCTATCCCGAGCGCGGCCAGGTGCCCCGCGTCCGTGAAGGTCCGCCCGCGCCGGACCACCGGAGCCGCCGCGAGGGCCAGCAGTCCCACCCGGGCGACGGTGCGGACCGGCCCGCGCGGCAGGGCCGAGGTCAGCCCGCCGAGCACCGCGTTGAATCCGTAGCTCGTCCCCACGTCCAGTGCCCGCCGGGTCCCGGGATCGGTTGTCCTGCGCAGGGCGCCGTACACGAGGAGGGTCGCCGTGGCGTGCCCGAACAGGAACACCGCGGCCGTCCACCAGGCCCCGTACGCGTACTCGGCGTATCCGAGGACGGCGACCAGCAGGAGCGCGTAGGGCAGCGGCATGGGCTCCTCGACGACGAGGGCGCTGCTCAGCAGCGTCTCCCAGCGCCCGGAGGCGAGATTGTCGACATTCGTCGAGCACTCCCGGAGCAGTCGCTCGCGCTCGACCGCCCCGGTGCGCTCCAGGGCGTAGGCCCCGAACTGCACCCCGCCGGCGTACACCGCTCCCCACGGAATTGGATTCATCTGCTCATGATCGGATAAGCCTCTGGCGGAAACCAAGTGGCCCCGTGCGAACATGTCCCGGCCATGTACGAGACCTCCGCGCCGATGCGCGCCACGCGGGCCGCGATATTCGCGGCGATGAGTGTCGCCTTGGGTGCCGTGGGGCATTCGCACATGTCCGGGATGGATGTCCCCTTCTTGGGCCTTCTGGGTGCTTTCGCGGTGACCTGCGGGCTCGCCTGGCTCGCCGCCGGGCAGCGCCGGGGCCCCGTCGGCATCACCGCGGCGGTGCTCGCCGTACAGGGCGTGCTGCACCTCGTCTTCTCGGGGAGCGGGGCCGCGAGCCCGCTCGCCGCTTCCGCCCCGATGCGCGGGCACCACCGGATGCCCGCCGCGGACGCGGGCGCCATGGCGGCCGAAGCCCCCGGTGCGACCGGCATGACCGACATGGCCGGCATGGCGCATGCGGCAGACCTGACGGGCGCGGCGGGCATGACCGGTCACGGCGGCGCCGGAATGATCGCCGCACACGTGCTCGCCGGGCTGCTCTGCGCCGCCTGGCTCGCGCGCGGCGAGGCGGCCTTCTTCCGGCTGGCCCGCGTCCTGGCCACCGCCGCGCTGCACGCGGCCCGGCCGCTCGCCCGCGCGCTCGCCCTGGTCCGGGAGCGGGTCACCGCCGCACCCGTCCCGCCCGTCGCCCCCGCCCCGTACGAACGGCCGCGCCGTCTGCGCGGAGCCGTGCACGCCCATGCCGTGGTGCGCCGCGGGCCGCCCGGACGCGCCCCGCTCCTGCGTTCAACGGCCCCCGGTCGTCCCTCCCACGCCTGATCCCGGCGCAGCGGCGAGACCTGGGGCCCGGTCCCCATGTCTTCGCCAACACCTAGGATCCCCATGTCTCTTGACGAGGCCCAGGACGTCCGCACCCCGGACTCCGAACCGACCGCAATACCCAAGAGCCGCGGCGGCAGCTGGGCCGCCCTGCGGCCGCTGCTCCTGCGCATGCACTTCTACGCCGGCCTGCTCATCGCCCCACTGCTCTTCCTCGCCGCCGCCACCGGCCTGCTCTACGCCGCCTCCTGGCAGGCCGAGAAGATCGTCTACTCCGACGAGCTGACCGTCGCCCGCGTCGGCGAGAGCGTCCTGCCGCTCAGCGCCCAGGTCGACGCGGCCAAGGGCGCCGCCCCCGAGGGCGAGGTCGTGTCCGTGTGGCTCGCCCCCGACTCCGAGGCCACCACCCGGGTGATCATGGAGAGCCCGGGACTCCCCGAGGGCGAGACCCTCACCGTCTTCGTCGACCCGTATACGGCCGAGGTGCGCGGGCAGCTCGCCACCGCCGGCGACGCGCTGCCGCTGCGGGCCTGGCTGAGCGAGTTCCACTCCAGCCTTCAGCTCGGTGAGTTCGGCCGGAACTACAGCGAGCTCGCCGCGAGCTGGATGTGGGTGGTCGCGCTCGGCGGACTCGCCCTGTGGCTCGGCCGCCGCCGCAAGCGCAGGTCGCAGCTGGTCCTCCCGGACCGCAAGGCCACCGGGCGCCGCCGCACCCTGTCCTGGCACGGCACCGTCGGCCTGTGGGCCGTCGCCGGACTCGTCGTGCTCTCCGCCACCGGCCTGACCTGGTCCAAGTACGCGGGCGAGAACATCGGGCAGCTCCAGGACAGCCTCGGCGGGGCCACCCCCGCCGTCTCCGCGAAGCTGAGCGCCGGGGCGGACTCCGGCTCCGACGAGCACGCCGGGCACACCATGCCCGACGGCACCCAGATGGCCCCGCCCGCGCCCACCACCGACGTCGGCATCGACAGGGCCGTGGAGGCCGCCCGCGCCGCCGGGGTCACCGAGTCGCTCCGCGTGACCCTGCCCGCCAAGGGCAAGGGGTACGTCATCAAGGAGCAGGACAAGCAGGTGCCGGTGCACTTCGACGCCGTCGCCGTCGACCCCGCGGACGCCCGGGTCATGGACGAACTGCGCTTCGCCGACTATCCGCTGCTCGCCAAGATGACCCGCTTCGGCATCGACCTGCACATGGGCACGACCTTCGGACTCGCCAACCAGCTCGCGCTGGCCGCGCTCGCCCTCGCCGTGATGTTCCTCGTCTTCTGGGGCTACCGGATGTGGTGGCTGCGCCGTCCGACCAAGGACCGCAATCTGTCCGTCGGCCGTGCGCAGCCGCGCGGCGCCTGGCGCAAGCTGCCGGTGACCGTGCTGCTGCCGCTGGCCGCGGTGACCGCCGTGATCGGCTGGTTCATTCCGCTGCTCGGGATCAGCCTGGTCGTCTTCCTCGTGGTCGACGTCCTGCTGGGCTTCGTCGCGGGCCGCCGCTCCAGGACCGGTGCGGATGCCGCTCCGGATGCCGGGGAAGCCGTCCCGACGGCGTAGCCGACAGGTTCCACGAACGAGGTGGGCCCGTACTCCCCAGGGGGAGTACGGGCCCACCGTCGTCAGGCCGACCGGCGGCTCAGGGGGCGTACTTGTAGCCGACCCGGCGCACCGTCTGGATCGCGGCGCGGTGCGACGCGCCCAGCTTGCGGCGCAGACGGGCGATGTGGACGTCCACGGTCCGGCCGTCGCCCACGTGGCCGTAGCCCCAGACCGTGGTGACCAGCTGGTCCCGGCTGTGCACCCGGTGCGGGTGCTGCACCAGGTGGGCCAGCAGCTCGAACTCCAGGTACGTCAGGTCGAGCACCCGGCCGTCGACCTCGGCGGTGCGCTGCGCCGAGTCGATGCGGACCAGGCCGTCGCCCGGGCCGGCGGCCGGGGCCGCAGCGGCGGGGGCCGACGGGACGGCGGTGGCCACCGCCTGCGGGGCGAAGGCGATCGGAGGCTGCTGGTCGGCCGGTACGAGGACCAGGTAGCCGATCATCGGCGGCTGGCCCGGCAGCGTCGGCAGGGTGTGCTGGGGCGCGGGCAGCCAGGTGGCCCCGGGCGGGAGGAGGTCGACGACCCGGGCCACTTCGTCCCGGTCGACCGAACGGAGCCGGTGGCGCGGACTGGGCGGATAGGTCAGGGAAGCGGTCGCAGCGGTGGCGGCGGAGGAGAGGGAGCGGGTGTTCGCCATGAGTGGTCAGCTCTTTCACGCGGAGTGGTCGGCAGGAGACGTACGAACGTCATCGATGTCGATACCGCGCAGACCGAAGGCCTCGGGGAGGGTCAGGTGGGTGGTCCCGGAGGCTTTAGAGGGCCGGCGCGTTCTTCGCGCGGCAACACTCCCGGTCGTAATCGTGATCCTGACGGGACGGCCAGAAAGGCTCGAGGTCGCTGCGACCTGACGAGGTGTGCGAATGACTGGCCATGGCCCCATTCAAGCAGATGTAACGTCCCCGGGGCAGGGCACGTCTCACGCTCTGGATCGGAATCTCATATTCTGATCCCATTCTCCTGTCAATTCAGGACAAACAACGCCTCTTCTCCGGTGGGTGGATGGATCGGGAAGCGTGGTGTCCACGGATCTGTCCACATCGTGGCACGCACCACTGACAACGCCCGCCGAACCCATGGGGGTTCGGCGGGCGTTGTCAGTGGTCATCGGCCGGCGCGGTCGGGCCGGTTCGGTGCCTGGGTCCGGTGCTAGACCAGGCCGTCCTTCTCCAGGCCCGTGCAGCAGGTGTCCGTGATGAGGCGGGTCACCACGTACGGGTCCACGTTCGCGTTCGGGCGGCGGTCCTCGATGTAGCCCTTGCCGTCCTTCTCCACCTGCCACGGGATGCGGACCGAGGCGCCGCGGTCCGAGACGCCGTAGCTGAACTCGTTCCAGGGGGCGGTCTCGTGCAGACCCGTCAGACGCTCGTCGATGCCGGCGCCGTAGTTCTTCACGTGGTCGAGCGGCTTGCTGCCCTCGCCCAGCGCCTCGCACGCGGAGATGATCGCGCGGTAGTCCTCGCGCATCGCCTTCGTGGAGAAGTTGGTGTGCGCGCCCGCGCCGTTCCAGTCGCCCTTGACCGGCTTCGGGTTCAGCGTCGCGGAGACGTTGAAGTCCTCGGCGGTGCGGTAGAGCAGCCAGCGCGCGATCCACAGCTGGTCGGAGACCTCCAGCGGGCCGACGGGGCCCACCTGGAACTCCCACTGACCGGGCATGACCTCGGCGTTGATGCCGGAGATGCTCAGACCCGCCGCGAGGCAGTGGTCCAGGTGCTTCTCGACGATGTCGCGGCCGAAGATCTCGTCCGAGCCGACACCGCAGTAGTAGCCGCCCTGCGCGGCCGGGAAGCCGCCCACCGGGAAGCCGAGCGGGCGGATGCCGTCGAAGAAGGTGTACTCCTGCTCGATGCCGAAGATCGGCTCCTGGCCGGCGAACTTCTCGGCGATCGGACGCAGCAGCGCGCGGGTGTTCGACTCGTGCGGCGTCATGTCGATGTTCAGGACCTCGCACAGGACGAGGACGTTGTCGCCGCCACGGATCGGGTCCGGGCAGGAGAAGACCGGGTTGAGCACGCGGTCGGAGGCGTGGCCCTCGGCCTGGTTCGTGCTCGATCCGTCGAAGCCCCAGATCGGCAGCGCGTCGCCGTCCCCGATGATCTTCGTCTTGGAGCGAAGCTTCGCCGTCGGCTCGGTGCCGTCGATCCAGATGTACTCAGCCTTGTAGCTCACGGGCCCCATCCTCAGACTCTGCGGGTGCTGCTGGTCGCTGCTTCATCGCTGCGGTGATGACCGCAGCGTGCCCGCCCGCGATTTCTCTTCCGTTGCCCGTGTGTGAACCCCGTGTTACCGAGGTTTGCACCGCAGGTCGGGCGGGTTGTGCGGGTTGGTGGCGGCGCGCCCTTCCGGGTGGGGCAGACTGGCCGCGTGAGCATTTCGTCTGATTTGAACTCCGCCGGAGGTCCCACCGAGGGCTCCGCCGAGAGCATCGCTGAACGTGCCGCCGATCAGGCCCCCGCAGGCCGCCGCCCCCGGGTCGGGCTGCTGGGCACCGGCCCCTGGGCGCACCGCACCCACGCCCCCGCCCTCGCCGCGCACGCCGGCTCCGACTTCGCCGGCGTGTGGGGCCGCCGGCCCGAAGCCGCCGCCGAGCTGGCGCACGAGTACGGCGTGAAGGTGTACGAAGACCCCGACGAGCTGTTCGCCGAGTGTGACGCCGTCGCCTTCGCCCTCCCGCCCGACGTACAGGCTCCGATGGCCGTCCGCGCCGCCGCCGCGGGATGCCACCTGCTCCTCGACAAGCCCGTCGCCACCACCGTGGAGGACGCCCGCGCCGTCGCCGAAGCGGTGGCGCGGCACCGCGTCGCCTCCGTCGTCTTCCTCACCCTGCGCTTCGCCGAACCCACCGCCGGCTGGGTCGAGGAACAGGCCGCACGCGACGGCTGGTTCACCGCGGCCGCGCACTGGCTCGGCGCCGTCTTCCCGCCCGACGGCACGCCCAGCGCCTACGCCGACTCGCCCTGGCGCAAGGCCAAGGGCGGACTGTGGGACGTCGGCCCGCACGCACTCTCCGTCCTGATCCCGGTCCTCGGCGAGGTCACCGAGGTCAGCGCCACCCGGGGCCCCTCCGACGTGGTCCAGCTGGCGCTGCGGCACACCTCCGGCGCGGCCAGCACCGCCGTCCTCAGCCTCGGCGCGCCGCGCGCGGCGGCCGGGGTCGGGCTGGAACTGCGCGGCACCGAAGGAGTGCACGAACTGCCCGGCTGGAGCGACGTACCGGGCGCCTACGGGCGCGCCCTGGACGCGCTGCTCACCGCGGCCCGGACGGGAGCGCCGGATCCGCGCGGGGTGGAGTTCGGGGTCCGGCTGACGGAGATCCTGGCGGAGGCCGAGGCCCAGCTCCCTACTTGATCACCGCGTTCGCCACGATGATGGCCAGCCCGATGGTGGCGTCCGCCATGCCGATCAGCAGGGCGGACCCCAGCCGGTAGCCCACGCGGACGGCGACGAGCGACCCCCAGGCGAACAGCAGGGCGGTGTTCAGGCCCAGCCCGACGGCGGTCACCCCGTACGACTCCCAGCCGAAGAGCCCGGCCCCGGCCAGCAGCAGGACGGTGGGCAGGGTGGCCGCGATCAGCGGCCACTCGTTCCACAGGGCCAGGACCAGCATTCGCCACCGGTACGCGGCGGACTCCTGCTCGTGGGAGGCCATGTGGTGCGAGTACCCGTGCGCCAGCCCCGCGGTGACGGCGGTCACCAGTACCCAGCTGGCGTCGTAGAACGGCGTGAACTCCTCCCCCTTCTGGTCGAGCGCGGCCAGCAACGCCGCGGCCAGGACCGTCCCGTACACCCCGCCGAACATCCAGTCGGCCCCCCGCCGTCGGGGACGGGACGGAGTCCCGTCGGGGGAGGCATGCCCGGCCTGCCCGCCCCGGGGGTCTGGCTGCTGCTCGTTCACAACGGGTCCTTTGCTGCGATTCATCCTTTTCGTACTCCGGCCACCCTAGGGGGTCGGAGGTGGGGGCGAGATGAAGAGGGGGCGGGGCGGGGGCTTCGGGGGTGGGGTGGGAGCGGGGCTTCGGGGGGCGGGGTTTCGGTGGGGCGGAATCAGGGATGTGTATGGGGGTTTCCCGTCAGTCCCATCGTCTCTCCGTGTCGTGCCGGCCCCTCAAGGGCG
>NZ_JBSGXU010000099.1:0-30358 GCF_053610205.1 Streptomyces sp. NPDC054932
CACCTCGGCCGCCAAGGAGGCCGGTAACATGGTGGACCTGGACTCCAACCCCACCAAGCTCATCGAGATCGTCGAGATCGGCAAGCAGCTCCTGATCACCCGCGGCGCCCTGACGACCTTCTCGATCGCCAACGACGTGGCGAAGTACTTCGCGATCATCCCGGCCATGTTCGCCGTGGTCCACCCGGGCCTCGACAAGCTCAACATCATGGGCCTGTCCTCGCCGAACTCCGCGATCCTCTCGGCCGTCATCTTCAACGCGCTGATCATCATCGCGCTGGTCCCGCTCGCCCTCAAGGGCGTCCGGTACCGGCCCACCAGCGCCGACAGGATGCTCCGCCGGAACCTGGGGATCTACGGCCTCGGCGGCCTGATCGCCCCGTTCATCGGCATCAAGATCATCGACATGCTCATCTCCCTCATCCCCGGGCTCGCCTGATTTAGGAACGTGCTGATCCGCCATGAACAACTCTGTAAGCAACACGGCGCGCCTGATCGGCGCGGGCCTGCGGGCCCTGCTGGTTCTGACGGTCATCTGCGGCGTGCTCTACCCGCTGGCCGTCACGGGGATCGCCCAGGCCCTCTTCAGCGACAAGGCCAACGGCTCCGAGATCAAGGACAGGAGCGGCACCGTCGTGGGCTCCTCCCTCATCGGGCAGACCTACAACCTGCCGAAGCAGAACCCCGACGACCCGCAGGAGGCGGCGAAGCCGGACCTCAAGTGGTTCCAGCCGCGCCCCTCCAACGGCCTGGGCAGCAACAGCGTCAACACCCAGTACGCGCTGATCCTCTCCGGCGCCACCAACAAGGCCGCCGACAACCCGGACCTGGTCAAGCTGGTCGAGGACGCCAAGGCCGCGGTCATCGCGGACAACACGACGGCCTCGTACAAGGTGCAGCCCCAGGACGTCCCGGCCGACGCCGTCACCTCCTCCGGCTCCGGCCTGGACCCCGCCATCTCCCCCGAGTACGCGAAGCTCCAGGTCCACCGCGTCGCCGAGCGCAACAACCTCGACGTCAAGCAGGTCGACAAGCTCGTCGCCGAGCACACCCAGGGCCGCACCCTCGGCTTCATGGGCGAACCGCGCGTCAACGTCCTCGAACTCAACACCAGCCTCAAAGCACTGACCCAGAACTGAAACTCCGCACGGCAAAGGTCTGAAGCCGGCGGGACGCGCATCCCCCCGGCTTCGGCCGGGTGGCGGAACCGGCGTCCCGCCGGCTCACCCCCGTACCCACCGAAAGAGGAAGGCGCCACACCGATGATCAAGGTGCTGGTGGTGGAAGACGATGCCCGGCTCGTCCGCGCACTCAAGATCAATCTGGAGGCGCGGAAGTTCGAGGTGGAGACGGCTTCCGACGGAAACACCGCTCTGCGGCTGACAGCCGCACGCAGGCCGAGCGTCATCCTGCTGGATCTCGGCCTGCCGGACATGGACGGCGTCGACGTGATCAAGGGGGTACGGGAGAACAGCGGCGTGCCCATCCTCGTCCTGTCCGCACGCCACACCTCCGAGGAGAAGATCCGGGCCCTGGACGCGGGGGCCGACGACTACGTCACCAAGCCGTTCAGCATGGACGAGCTCCTCGCCCGGCTGCGGGCCGCCGTCCGCCGCCGGGAGGCTCCGGCGCCCGCCGACGAGATCGCCACGGTCACGACCGAGGACTTCACCGTCGACCTGGTCGCGAAGAAGGTCAGGCGGAACGACCGCAGCGTTCGGCTGACCCCCACCGAGTGGCATCTCCTGGAGATCCTCATCACCCATCCCGGCAGACTGATCAGCCAGCGGAAGCTTCTGCTCGAGGTCTGGGGCCCGACGTACTCCGAGAACACCAACTACCTGCGGGTCTACATGGCCCAGCTGCGACGCAAACTGGAAGCGGACCCGTCGCACCCGAGATATCTGATCACCGAGCCCGGCATGGGCTACCGCTTCGAGGGATGACGTCATGGGACGCGGCACGTTTCGTATCTATCTGGGCTCGGCCCCCGGCGTCGGCAAGACGTACGCAATGCTCTCGGAGGGCCACCGCCGGGTGGAACGCGGCACCGATGTCGTCGTCGCCTTCGTCGAGCACCACAACCGGCCGCGCACCGAGGTGATGCTGCACGGTCTGGAACAGATCTCACGGCGGGAACTGGAGTACCGGGGATCCGCCTTCACCGAGATGGACGTGGACGCGGTCCTCGCCCGCCGACCCGCCGTGGCGCTCGTGGACGAACTCGCCCACACCAACGTGCCCGGCTCGCGCAACACCAAGCGCTGGCAGGACGTCGAGGAACTCCTCCAGGCCGGCATCGACGTCGTCTCGACCGTCAACATCCAGCACCTGGAATCCCTCGGAGACGTCGTCGAAACGATCACCGGGGTGCGGCAGCGGGAGACCGTTCCCGACGAAGTCGTGCGGCGCGCCGACCAGATCGAGCTCGTGGACATGTCGCCCCAGGCACTGCGCCGCCGCATGGCCCACGGGAACATCTACAAGCCCGACAAGGTCGACGCCGCCCTCTCGAACTACTTCCGGCCGGGCAACCTCACCGCACTTCGCGAACTCGCGCTGCTCTGGGTCGCCGACCGGGTCGACGAATACCTTCGGGAGTACCGCGGCGAACACGACATCCGCACCACCTGGCAGGCCCGCGAACGCATCGTCGTCGGGCTGACCGGCGGCCCGGAAGGCCGCACGCTCATCCGCCGGGCCGCCCGCCTCGCAGAAAAGGGCTCGGGCGGCGAGGTCCTCGCCGTCTACATCGCCCGCAGCGACGGGCTGACCGCCGCGTCGCCGAAGGAACTCGCCGTCCAGCGCACCCTGGTCGAAGACCTCGGCGGCACCTTCCACCACGTCATAGGCGACAACGTCCCCGACGCCCTGCTGGAGTTCGCCCGCGGGGTCAACGCCACCCAGATCGTCCTCGGCGTCAGCCGCCGCCGCTCCTGGCAGTCCGTCTTCAGCCCCGGCGTCAGCGCCACGGTCGCCCGCGAGTCCGGACCCGACCTCGACGTCCACATCGTCACCCACGACGAGGCCGCCAAGGGCCGCCGCAGCCTGCCCGTCCCCCAGGGCGCGCGGCTCGGCAGGCCCCGCATCGTCTGGGGCTGGCTCACCGGCCTCGCCGGTCCCGCCCTGCTCACGGTGCTGCTGAGTCAGGTCGTACCCGAGCTCGGCCTCGCCAACGACATGCTGCTCTTCCTCACCTTCACCGTGGCGGCGGCACTCCTCGGCGGGCTGCTCCCCGCCCTCGCCTCGGCGGCCTTCGGGTCCCTGCTCCTGAACTACTACTTCACCCCGCCGGTCCACCAGCTGACCATCTCCGACCCCAAGAACATCGTCGCCATCGCGATCTTCGTCGGCGTGGCCGTGTCCGTGGCGTCCGTGGTCGACCTGGCCGCCCGACGCACCCATCAGGCCGCCCGGCTGCGCGCCGAGTCCGAGATCCTCTCCTTCCTGGCCGGCAGCATCCTGCGCGGGGAAACCGCCCTCGACGCACTTCTGGAGCGGGTGCGCGAGACCTTCGCCATGGATTCGGTGGCCCTCCTGGAACGCGGTAGCGACGTGGATCCGTGGACGTGCGCCGGCAGCACCGGCCGCGGCCCCGTCGCCCGCCCCGAGGACGCCGATGTGGACATGCCCATCGGCGAGAACATGGCCCTGGCCCTGACCGGCCGGGTCCTGCCCGCCGAGGACCGGCGCGTCCTCGGCGCCTTCGCCGCCCAGGCCGCGGTCGTACTGGACCGCCAGCGCCTGGTCGACGAGGCCGAGGAAGCCCGCCGCCTGATCGAGGGCAATCAGATCCGGACCGCGCTCCTCGCCGCCGTCAGCCATGACCTGCGCACGCCGCTCGCAGGCATCAAGGTCGCCGTCACCTCCCTGCGTTCCACCGACGTGGAATGGTCCGAGGAGGACCGGGGCGAACTCCTCGAAGGCATCGAGGACGGAGCCGACCGCCTCGACCACCTGATCGGCAACCTCCTCGACATGTCCCGCCTCCAGACGGGCACCGTCGTCCCGCTCATCCGCGTGACCGACCTCGACGAGGTCGTCCCGATGGCCCTGGCCGGAGTCCCCGAGGACGGCGTGGACCTCGACATCCCCGAGACCCTGCCCATGGTCGCCGTCGACCGGGGCCTCCTGGAACGGGCCGTCGCCAACATCGTCGAGAACGCCGTCAAGTACAACCCGGCCGGCCGGCCCGTCCACGTCTCCGCCAGCGCCCTCGCCGACCGTCTGGAACTACGCGTCGCGGACCGGGGTCCGGGTGTCCCCGACGAGGCCAAGGACCGGATATTCGAACCCTTCCAGCGGCACGGGGACGCGCCCGCCGGCACCGGGGTGGGACTTGGGCTGGCGGTCGCCAGGGGCTTCCTGGAGGCCATGGACGGCACCCTCACCGCCGAGGACACTCCCGGCGGCGGCCTGACGATGGTCCTCACCCTCCCCATCGCCAAAGACGCCCGTCCGGTGACCGGCGAACTCCCGGCCGACGCCACGACGTGACCCGGTGTCGGCTCACCGACCGCCCCGGCCGACCCCGGGGTCACGTTCAGCGACCATGACGGTCACCGGCTTCCGCATCGGCCGGAGGAGAGCGGGGTGCCACGGGTGCCACCGGTGCCACCGGTGCCACAGCGAGGACCCGCCGCTCGTTCTGCTCGAACGCTCCGCAGGGGCGACGGGCTCGGCGTGGCGGGGTCGGGGCGCTCGGGGGCTGGGGCATGATCGGCTGCGTGAAGACTTCCGGCCGTCTGGCCGCCTTCGCGGTCGCGGGCCTGCTCACCGCACTCCCCGCGTGCTCGGAGTCCGACGGCCGCGGCGGCGGGGCGGGCGCCCGTACCGGCGCAGACGCGAGGGCGGGTGCTCGTACGGGCCCGGACGCCGCTCGGACGGAGGCACCCGGCGCGGGGTTCCGGGGCGGGCATCCCGGTGCCGCGGGCGCCGGAGACCCGTACTTCCCGAAGCTCGGCAACGGTGGCTACGACGTCACCCACTACGCCCTCGCCCTGGCCTACGACCCCGGCAGCGGCCGCCTCGAGGGCACTGCGGAGATCACCGCGAAGGCCACTGCGGACCTCAGCGCCTTCAATCTCGACCTCCTCGGCATGCAGGTGCAGAGCGCCACCGTCGACGGCCACAAGGCGCGGGTCCGGCAGGACGGGCAGGAGCTGACCCTGCAGCCGCGCGATCACCTCAGGAAGGGCGCCGCCTTCCGCAGCGTCGTGCACTACGCGGGCACGCCGGAGTCGATCACCCATGACCACGGGTGGCGCGAAGGCTGGTTGAGGACGGGCAACGGAGCGGTCGCGTTCGGTGAGCCGACGGGCTCGATGTCCTGGTTCCCGGGCAACCATCACCCCTCGGACAAGGCCTCGTACGACATCACCGTCACGGTCCCCAAGGGGGTGCAGGCGGTCTCCAACGGGCTGCTTCGCGCCCAGCGCACCAGCGGCGACCGCGCCACCTTCCACTGGCACCAGGCCGAGCCCATGGCCAGCCATGTGGCGACCGTGGCCATCGGCAGCTACGACATCAGGACCTCCCGGACCCGATCGGGCATCCCGGTCGTGTCGGCGATGGACACGACCGCGGGCGTGGACGAGGACGGAGCGGTCCTCGGCCGGTTCCCCGAGATCATGGAATGGGCCGAGGGGAGGTTCGGCCCCTACCCCTTCTCCACCGCCGGGGTGATCGTCGATCAGGCAGCCGATGTGCCCTACGCCCTGGAGACGCAGACCAGGCCGACCATTCCGGCCGGCATCTTCCACACCACCAACGTGGTGCACGAACTGGCCCACCAGTGGTTCGGCAACTCCGTCACCCCGCGGACCTGGCGGGACATGTGGCTCAACGAGGGCTTCGCGACCTATGCGGAATGGCTGTGGACCGAGGACCACGGCGGGGCCAGCGCCCAGGATCACTTCGACCGCAACCACGCCAAGGCCGCGGACGACGACGAGTGGGACTTCCCGCCTGCCGAGCCGCCGAGCGCTTCGGACATCTCCGGCCAGCCGGTGTACGTGCGCGGCGCAATGGTGATCCACAAGATCCGCCAGACGGTGGGCGACGAGGCCTTCCGCACCCTGGTGCGGGGCTGGACCCTGCGCCACCGCCACGGACACGCCTCCACGAACGACTTCACCGCGTACGTGGAGGCCAGGGCCGGCCGGGACCTCGACTCGATCTGGGACTCGTGGCTCTACGGCGACGGCAAGCCCGCATGACGGGGCCGACGCGGTGTCAGGCCCTGATGCGCCGGCGGGCGGTCTCGACGAGCTCCATGTACTTGTTCCAGTTCCACACGGGCCCGGGGTCATCGTGAGTGGACAGCGGGACCTCGACGTGGCCCAGAATGTGGTCCCGGTCGACCGGCACGTCGTACTTCGCGCAGATCGTTGCCGTGAGCACGGCGGATGCCTCGTACATCTTGTCGGTGTAGAGCGGCTGATCGGTCCAGCCTTCGTGCTCGATGCCGATGCTCCGGTGGTTGTACCAAACGCTGCCGGAGTGCCAGGCCACGTCGCGCTCGCGCACGCACTGGGCGATCCGCGTACCGGTTGCGCTGATCATGTAGTGCGCGGACACCCTCTCGGCGGGGTCCTTGAACTTGTCGAACATGACCGGCAGGATGTCCGTTGTCAGGTGAATCACAACGTATTCGATGGGATACGCCTCGGGACGGTCGGAGGCCGTGTAGTTGGACTCGGAGGCTTCGACCCAGACCGCAGGGGCGTAGTCCACCGAGGGGTCCTTTCGCGTGGTCGCAGGCGGCCCCGCGGCGATGGGGGCCTTGCGCGCGGGACCCGGCAGCGCAGTCTTCACCTTCTCCTCGGACCTCATCAGCTGGGGCAGCCCGACAGCGGCCAGAGCCGTACCCGCCGCGCCGGCAGCACCCCACAACAGCCGTCGACGGCTAAGCGGGCTGTCTTCCATGGCCACTCCTCATGAGGTCGAGCAGGCAGGCAGAGGACGACGCGCCGCGAATCGTGGCATCACGATGCATAGGCGGCACATCACGTAATCTGATGCTTCACCAGTGCCCGCACCCCGGCAAGCCGGTCCTCCACCACTCGGCGCACACGCTCACCCCTGACCGGGCCCGTCCCCACCGCACGCCGCGGCGTAGCCTGCCCGACTGTGGACATGGGACGTGTTGAGCGACAGCTCCGCCTGATCACCGAGGCCGTGCAGGTTGCCGGAGCTCTCGGGGCCGAGGTGTGGCTTCGCGGTCGGTCCGCAGGCCCAGATCGAGATCAAACGGATGATGCCCGTCTGGGCTCCCTCGCGGCCTCGGCGGAGGAAGGACGCCGAGGACATCGCCCGTCTGGAGGCAGCCCTCGGAACACGGGGGAATCGGCCTGGGTGAGGTTCTCGGGCGCCGGAGCGCGCAGGTCCTCAGTCGGTGCGAAAGCCCTTTGCGACGAGGGCGTCCCGATCGACACGGTCCAGCCGAATTCCTCTGCCGATCACTTCGACGAACTCGTCGTGAAAGACGAACACATAGTGCCGATGCGCTTTCAGCAAGGACCTTCCGTAGTGGCGCATGGTGTATTCATGCTGCTCAGCCAGCCAGGGCGAGTCGTCCATGACGTAGGCCCAGTCGCCGTTGGCGGGCCGTTCGTACGGCAGGTACTCCCCGCCGGTCACCTTGATCGCTTCCAACCGCTCGAAAGTCAACCGCCCCAGCTCGCCGGGTTCCCCACTCTCGGACGAGTCGTGGGTGTCGAAGTAGATGGCGGTGGCCCATCGACCGAGGTCGTCCCCTTCCCTGTTCTCGTCCCAGACCCCGTCATCGTCGTCCCGGCCCCACTCGTCGCTCGTCAGGGGCAGAAGGCCGTGGAGCACCAGAGGCATTGCAGTGAACGAGGGCGACAGGGGCACATCGACGGTGCTCAAAGGGCCCGCCGCCGGGCCCGTCAATTTGTCAGACATCACCGCGCCATTCTTGACTCGGGCCGCACAGGCTGTCCATGAATTATCTGCGCGGGCCGGCACTGCCTCGCGTCGGCGGCCGGCGGGCCCAACTCGCAAAGCGAAGGGGTAGGGAACGTGTGCCATTGGCCTCGATCCCGTACGGCCACAGACTCCTCAAGTAGCGCTCCCCACCCGGCCCGAGGTCGGCGGCTTGCAGGGCGAGGCGTTCGGCCGCTCGACGGTCCCCGGCCTTCTCCCGTATCTCTGCGAGCCGGATCAGGGCCTGGCTGCTGCCGTGGTCGGCGGCCAGCGCGTAGAGGCGTTCGGCCTCGTCAGGGTCCCCGGATTCTTCGCGGTCCCGCGCCATCAGGATCAGGGTGTGGGTGTAGCCGTGGTGGGCGGCTTGCCGGGCGAGGCGTTCGGCCTCTTGGTGGTCCCCGGCTTTGTCGCGTCGCAGTGCCAGACTGCTCAGGGCAAGGGTGCTGCCGTGCTCGTCGGCGGCCTGCTGGGCCAGGCGTTCGGCTTCTTGCAGCTCCCCGGCCTCCGCCCGTGTCTCCGCCAGGAAGCACAGGGCGAGGATGTCGCCGTAGTGGGCGGCTTCCCGGGCGAGGCGTTCGGAGCCGTGACGGTCCCCTGCCGCTTCTCGTGCCTCCGCCAGACCCACGAGGGCAGAGGTCACACTCAGGTCGGCGGCACAGTACGCGCCACGCTCCGGTTGGGCGAGGCGTTCGGCCTCGTGATGGTCGCCGGCCTTCTCCCGTATCCCCACCAGCTTGCTCAGGGCCCAGGTGTTGCCCTCGTCGGCGGCCAGGGTGAGGAGGCGTTCGGCGCCGTGAGCGTCCCCCGCCTCCGTCCGCAGCACTGCCAGCCGGTAGAGGGCGTCGGTGTCGCCCTCCTGGGCGGCCTGCAGGGCGAGGCGTTCGGCCTCGTGAGCATCCCCGGCCTTCTCCCGTATCTCCGCCAGCCAGAGCATGGCGCTGGTGTTGCCGTGGTCGGCGGCTTGCGTGTAGAGACGTTCGGCGTCGGCAACGTCTCCCGCAACGTGCCGGTGCAGTCCCAGTTGGTACAGCGGGTGGAAGTTGCCGTGCCGGGCGGCTTGTTGGACGAGGCGTTCGGCCTCGTCCCGGTCCCCGGCCTCTTCCCGTCTCTCCGCCAGACTGTAGAGGGCGGAGATCTCACCGTGCTCGTCCGCCTGTCGGGCGAGGCGTTCGGCCTCGTGACGGTCCCCCGCCTCCTCGCGCTTCTCCGCCAGCAGCATCAGGGCGTAGGAGTCGCCCTGGTCACCTGCTCGGGCGAGGAGGCGTTCGGCCTCGTGATGGTCCGCGGCCCCTTCGCGCAGCCAAGCCAGCCGGATCAGAGCCCAGGTGTCGCCGTGATCGGCCGCCTGCGTGAAGAGCCGTTCGGCGTCCTTGTCGTCCCCGGCCCGGCTCTGCGCCTCGGCCAACCGGTGCAGGGGATGGGTCTCTCCCTGGTGAGCGGCCTGCTGGGCGAGCCGCTCGGACCAGCGCAGGCGGTGGCGGTCGAGGGCGGCCCAGGCGAGGGCGCTGAGGTCGTGGGGGTCGGTGAGATGGTCGCAGGCGGCCTGCCAGAACGGGGCGGGCGGGCACAGCGCGCGCCGAGTGGTCCGAGCGTGTTGTTCGAGGCAGCTCGCCAGCCGGTAGAAGGGCCCGCCCGAGGACGTCGCCGGGTCGTTCCCGTCGACGGAACAGGGGGTGCTTGCCCGCAGGGGCGCATCGCCGGTGCCGTTGGGGGTGGTGGGGGTGGTGGCTTCTGCGAGACCTTCGGCGAACCAGTTGTCGGGGGCTGCTTCACGCCCGGTCTCGCTGAGGTAGCCCCAGGCCGCCTGTGCCAGGCAGGCAGCCGGCAGGTGCGGGCCCACGCCCAGACGCGCGTAGTCCATGGCGGCCGCGAGCACCGCCCTCGCCGGCGCCGACGCGTTCTGGAATCGTTCCACCATGGCCGGTGCGCCTGCCAGGTACGGGGCGACCTGTCCGTTCTGCGCCTGACCGAGCGCGTCGGCCAGCACGGAATCGGACTCGGCCAGCCTCGTCAGGGTTTCCGTGGCGGCGGGATCGAACGCGTCGGGGACCCTGACGGTCCGTCCTGCCAGCACGCCCCACGCCCACGGGTAGCTCCGGGGACCGGCGACGATCTTGCGGTGGTCGGCCGGAGAAAGGGTGCCCAGGACGAGTACCGGAGTGCGGGCGGGGTCGCGGAGCAGGGCGCGAAGGGCGGCCGAGAAGCGCTCACCGGCCTCGGAAGGTGCGCCGAGATGGCGCTGCGCCTCGTACAGCCAGATGACGGTCCGCGGGCCGATCTGTTCAAGCTCGGCAATCGTGGCGTCGACGTGCGTGGGCTCGTAGGGGTGCCACAGTCGCCAGCCGTGCTCGGCCAGGGGCTGCAGGGCCTCCCAACACGCGCGTGTCTTGCCGCTGGAGGGCTCCCCGACCGGGAACAGCATGCCGCTCTCTCCGGCGAGCGCCGCCTCGACCACGTCGGCCAGAGCGCAGTCGTGCGGGCGGGGGACATAGCCGGGCAGGCTGGTGAGCCGCCCCCCGTCCGTACGGCTCGACGGGTTCACGGGACTGGGGTGCGCCTTCAGGCTGAACGGATCGAGGTCGCGGATGGCCACCCCCAGACCGGCCCGGGCCGCCGTATCGGCAGGTCGGCTGCCGGCGTTGTCCCGCAGCGCCTCCACGGCGGCCTGCGGATTCATCAGGCTCTCTCGTTCCTCGGACACCATGTGTTCAATTCCCCCTTGTATGTCGGTTCGCCAACTCCCCTGAGATGCCTTGCCGACAGATGGGGGCGACAGTCTTTTCATCGTGCGGCTCAGAATGTGCCGCACATCGTCCAAACGGCGAATTCGATCTCACCGACCCTGTACGGGTGATGGAGAATTCGCATGAGTGCCATCCGGCGGCTGACTCTGGTCACAGCCACATGGGCCGCCGCGCCCTCGACGCAACACCCTATACGCCACTGCCGTATGACCTGGCATCAATTAGTTCCACGGGCAGGCCCTCGGCAGCGCGGCCGGCGATGGACTCCGGCCCTACGTTCCCGAGGTGCCGGCGAACCCGTCGATCACGATCACGAGTCCCACGCAGACCATGGCCAGGAACAGGGCGCCCTTCACACACGAACCGAAGTCCAGCCCGGGCCGTGCCCCGGCGTGCAGGACCTGCTCAGGGCGCTCGGGAAGGTAGCGCACCGGAACGGTGTCTCCCGTCGCGCAGGGAATGTCCGTGGCCATCTCGGCCCGCACGTCCCGCCCGTCCGGCGTGTGGAACCCGAGGACAAGAACCCGCCGGCTGGTCACATACCCGTCCGAGGAGCGGCGGTTCGCCATGTAGGTCTCCAGGCATCTGGCCTCTGCCACCAGCCCGTCCCGGAAGATCCGTCTGTTCGCCCTACCGCTGCGCAGCAGGAAAACCACTCCCCCGGCTCCCACGGCCGCAACCAGCAGCCCGCTCGGCGCCATGCCCGGCCCGTCCGCCAGACCCACAGCAAGCATCCCGTACCCCTTCGTCCATGACCCGACTCGCGCCCCGTGCGCGAGCACATCCCCCTGAAGATGCGCCGCGCGGCTCAGTGGTTCCCCTTTACGGGCCCGGATGAGGAAGCGCGCCGCTTCCGCGTCCGCGGTGGTCTGGGACAGGGCGCCGGTTCGCCATTTACCGGCCGCCACAAGAAATTGACGGAGCAACCACTCCGGAGCGCCCCTCTGTTCGGCTGAGCGGCGCCCAGGCCCAGTGCCCATACTGAAAAGAGGGGAGGAACTCCGACATCTGAGCATGAAAAGTGCCGCCGAGGAGGCGAGCCGAGATGACAGTGGAGCAGTTGTCACAAGTCGACAAGGGTTTCCTGGAGCAGATGGAGGATGCCAGTCGGCGCTACGCAAGCCGTACCGGAGAGCGTGACGGCCACATGGAGGCGCTCGAGCAGCACGGCATCCTCTATGCCGACACCCAGGAACGGGTCAGTAGAAGACTGAACCGTCTGGGCGTCGACTGGGCGATGGCCACAGCGATCGAGCAGACACCGGCGACCGCCACGACCGGTACCAGCCTGGATCTGGACCGCGAGCTGGTCAGCACCGACCTGTTGATGCTTGAACGGTTCATGGGCCGCAACGATCTCATCGGAATCGACTACCTCGAAGGCGGCTTCCTCGCCGCCCGCTCGGTCGGCCGGATCACCGTCCGGAGTCCCGCGTCGTCCCACCACGGAACCGGTTTCCTGGTGTCCCCCTCACTGCTGATGACGAACAACCACGTGCTGGGCTCCGCCGAGGAAGCGGCCGCCGGAGTGGTCGCGTTCAACTTCCAGGCGGGCCTGGACGGACAGCCGCTCGTTCCGGTCGTGTTCCAGCTCGATCCGCAGAGCTTCTTCGTCACCCACCGTGACCTGGATTTCACCGTGGTTGCGGTCTCCGGCCGCTCCCGGGACGGTCAGCCGCTGGCGGCCTTCGGGAGACTGCCGCTCAAGGAAGCTCAGGGCAAGGCCGTCATCGGGGAACTCGTCAACATCATCCAGCACCCCAACGGCGAGCCCAAGCAACTTGCCCTCCGGGACAACCAGATCGTGGACGTGCTCGACGACTTCGTGCACTACTCGGCCGACACGGCGCGCGGCTCCTCGGGCGCGCCGGTGTGCAACGACCAGTGGGAGGTCGTGGCACTGCACCACGCAGGCGCTCCCCGCAAGGACCGCGACGGCAACGTGCTGGCCGTCGACGGAACCCGCTGGCATCCGAGCATGGGGGAGCACCGGGTGGACTGGAAGGCCAATGAGGGCGTGCGGGTCAGCCGCATCCTCGGCATGATCCAGCAGTTCCCGATGTCCGGCGCAGCCGCAGCGCTCCGCGCGGAGCTGTTCGCGGCCGGCTCGTCCCTGCACCCCGTGGAAGTCTCGCCGCCGACGGTCCTGACGGACCGGACGAATGGCGCCGCGCCCCCGAGCGCAATGATCGCCGGGAGCGGTCAGCAGCACGCCACGGCAGGATCCGTCCACTGGAGCGTCCCCCTGCACATCAGCGTCAGCCTCGACGCCGACGCCCTGCAGCCCCGGGCCGCATCACCTGCTGCGGGACCGGCGCAGCGCGCGACCACGCCCACGCCCTCGTACGTGGGGTCGCCGGACGGGATCGGAAGGATCGACGGCCAGTCGCCCGCCGAGCGGGACCTGGCAGCCGCCCTGGTCAACCTCGCGGCCTTCAGTGGCCGCCCCTACTTCGACGCGGCCGCGGACCTGATCGCACGCGACGCCTACTACGCGGGCATTCACGTCGGCAACCCCACAAGCCTGCGACTCGCGCTCACCGAGCATCTGGAGTCCACGCACAAGCGCCGGCCGGCGTACAAGCCGATGCGTCTGCTCTACCCGTGGGTGGACCTGCACCCCGACGAGCAACTCCGCGGCATCTACTCGGGCCAGGGCTTCACTCCGCAGGAACTCATCGAGGCCGACGCGGCGGTGGAGGCCGCCCGGATCGGACGCTGGCAGGAGTTCATGCTCCACGAGAGTGCGCCCGGCCCGGAGGCCATCGAAGCCGAGCTCGACCTCCTGGAGGCGTCGCTGCCCTTCAACTGCGAACACGTCGTGCCCCAGTCCTGGTTCACCAAGAAGGAGCCCATGCGCGGGGACCTGCACCATCTCTTCACCTGCGAGCCCCCGTGCAACAGCTTCCGCGGGAACATCCCCTACTTCGACTTCCCGGACTTCAACGAGGTCGTCATGCAGGGCTGCGGGCGCCGGGAGCCGGGCAAGTTCGAGCCCTCGAAGGGCAAGGGGCCGGTCGCCAGGGCGACGCTCTACTTCCTGCTCCGCTACCCCGGCAAGATCGGTGACGAGGCGCGCGAACTCCAGCGCACCGGCCTCGAGGTGCTGCTGAACTGGCACAGGGAGAATCCGGTGGGCGTCTACGAGCAGCACCGCAACGCGGCGATAGCCGAGATGCAAGGCAACCGCAATCCGCTGATAGACCACCCGGAGTGGGCCGAGGAGATCGACTTCGCAGGTGCCTGGCCCTGAGGCGACGATCCCGTCGGGTACATCCCCCGCGCCGGTTCCTCCTGGAGGAGCCGGCGCGGGGGCGCGAGGGCGAGGGATGGAGGCGACCGTTGCTAATCCTGGGATCCGGGCGGGGGCATGGCCACGCCGCCCCGGCAACCGTCGAAGGACGCGTTGGTGGCGACGGCGTCGAAGCCCATGGCGAAACGCGCGAAGGCTTCCCAGGCTCCGGTGCGGACGACCGCGAACTCGGCGCCGGTCAGCGATCCGCCCTCCATCGCCCTCAGGGCGCGCAGGATCGCGTCGCGGGCGCCGAGGAACGACGGGTTGCGCGGGGTGAGCTTCATGCCGTCCACAACGGCCTGCCAGATCACCCGGTACCCCCGCTCCTTGCTGTCGAGCGCGGCGGAGGTCTTGCGGACCAGTTCCATGAGCGTGGCGCACCAGATCTCGCCGACGTTGTGGACCTCCCGGTAGTTCAGGTCGGGGTTGCCGGGGACCTTGCCCCTGCGCAGGCCGATGTGCGCGAACGTGCCGGGGTACTGGCTGTCGTAGGGCCGGTTCCGGATGCCGCCAGGGTCGTCGATCACCCAGTTTCCGAGGACCGTACGCTCCTCGGCCCGCGAGAAGTTGACGATGCTGAGCGCGAAGAAGTCGCCCCAGCCTTCACCCATCGACGCCGACTGCTGTTCCCGCAGGCCGTTCGCGTCGGCCAGGCCGCCGACGAGGCGGTTGCTCACCCCGTGGCAGAACTCGTGGTAGACGACGTCCGCATCGAGCGCCGTATGACGGTTCGTCCCCTCGACCAGGCCCATGTTCATCTCGGCGGCCAGGCCGTCGGCCCGGGTGGCCATGGTCGCCGTGCCGTCTATCTCGACCGGAATCGCGAAGGCGTTGACGGGGTCCGCGCCCTTGCCGCGGCCCGTGACGTTCACCTTCTGGAAGTTGCCGAACTCCTCCGTGAAACCGAGCATCATGAAGAAGTCGTGCATGTAGTTGCAGAAGTAGAAGATGCTGGTGACCAGATGCTCGGGACTGTTCGCCAACGGGTTGAAGACGGTGATGCCGTCGCCCAGACCGACCTGGGCCTCGAACGGCAGACGGTTCCCCCCGAGTGCGCGCACGTTGTTTCCCTCGGTCGCCACGCTCCCGTTGGTCGGTTTGGTCCATGCGCCCGGGAAGTCCGCGGGCAGTCCGGCGGGCACCAGCGTCGGATAGTCGGTCAGCGGTGGCGGGAAGGTGACCTGGACGAGGGCTCCCTCGTTCGGGTTGTGTCTGAAGACGGTCCCGGCGACCACGTGGTTGGTCGCATCGTAGAAGTAGAGGATTTCCGGGGCCTCGGCGTCGACGCCTTCCCCGGCAGCCTCGACGAAGGCGTGGTACTGGACGACCAGGTTCTTCCGCGAGAAAGTGAAGAACCAGGTGAGCCGTGCCTCCTTGCCCATGTACAGGTACACGAGCCGGGCCGGAATGGCTTCCTCGAACGGGCCGTTGGAGAAGGTGAGTGGCTGGTTGTTCCCGGGTTGGGCCGACAGTCGCCGGAAGCCCTGGGACACGTCGAGGGCCGGGAGTTCGTCCGTCCCGAACGGCCCTTCGAGAGTGACCGCCTCGGCAGCCTTCGCCGCCGCCACGGCCAGAGCAGTCTCCGGGGAGACCACGGGCGTTGCCGGGAGGTCGGCCGAGAGGCTCGCCGTATCGCCGACGACCCGCTCGACCGTGCCGTCGTCCAGCAGCCACACCTTGGGCGACATGCCCCACACCTCGATGCCGTTGAGCATCTGCTGAAGGCTCACGCTGCGCATGCCCGCACTGGTCGCCGTCACCGAAGGGTCGGCCTGGAACTCCGCCGGCTCGTCGGCCGCGAACCCGATCACCTCGGAGACGGAATCGACGTACTCCTTGGCCCGGTTGATGTAGAAGCTGTCGGGTGTCTCTTCCGGTGCAGGCGAGCGCAGCCTTTCGAACGCCGGGGCGCCATCGGCCCTCAGCTCACCCAAGTGCCCCGTGAACCGGTTCACCTTGTCGGGATCGACGATGAGGGAATGCTGCACCTCTTCCGCCACCCGTTCCCGTGCGGTGTCGGCAAGGAAGCCGTCGGACCCGGCGACCTCTTCGAAACGGTCGTAGGTCATGTCCCGCTTGTCGATCAACGTGGTCATGCTCACCACCTGCTCCCCGCCATCGAGTTCTCAAAGACCTGCGAGCGTGAGAGCAGCCACCGTCACGCCCCGTGCGATGTCCGTCGCGTACTCCGCATCGTGGTCCTGGTCGTCGACGGTGTCGCCCGGCCTGTGGTACTGCCGCGTACCGGTCGCGGGTCCGCTTCCGTCGAAGAAGTTCTCGCAGACGGCGACGGCCGCCCAGCCGCGCTCGTGGAAGCTCGCGTGGTCGCTCCGCCCCGCGGCAGGATCGTCGGCTCCGCCGAGCCGGTCGAGCGTGAGGCCGGACGACACCGCCGAGGTGGCGCGTTCCAGGCAGTCGCCGAGCGCGTCCGAGGAGTCCCCGGCCGGCCCCGGCACCGCCGAGCCCGCGTGGATCTCCATCGTGCGTGCGCCGTTCCGGCGGCCCGCGATCATGTCCATCTGGAAGACGCCGACGATGCTGTCCCCGGCGGAGGCGGCCGCGCGTGCGTACACCTTGCTGCCGACGAGCCCCTGTTCCTCGGCGTTGAACAGGACGAAGCGGACGGTGTGTGTCGGGGTCCGGCCCGCGGCGACGATCGCCGCCAGGCATTCGGCCGAGGCCAGGACCGCCGCGACACCGCTCCCGTCGTCGTCGGCACCGGGCGCCGGATCGACTGCGGGATCGTAGCGGCGTGGCAGGCCGTCGACGTCGACGAACTCGCCCTGTTCGGCGGTCGAATCCAGATGGGCCGTGATCAGGACGGCCCCGTCCGACCCCTCGACGTGGTACTCGGCCTCGACATTCGCGATCCGGTGGCCCCGCCAGGTGAACCTGCCCAGCCGGACCGTCAGGCCGAGCTCGCGCAGCCGCCGGGCCAGCGCGTCGACCACGAGCGGATTGTCTCCGCTCGCCGCATCCCGGCTGCGCACCTTCAGCGGGGCTCCCTCGACGAGCGGTTCGGCGCCCGAGAGCTGGGAGACGTACATGCGCATCACGGCCGGGGTGACGGCCGCGCGCACCGCATCGACGGTCGGCGCGGTCGGCATCGCGGGGGCGAACCCGGCGGCGAACCCCGCCGCCGGCGCCTCGCCGGGGCGGGACAGGAGGGCGGGATCGGGCAGTAGCCGTTCGGTGTGCCCGGGCCGGGCGCCGGGGACGTGGACTCCTTCGACCGCAGCGTCGGCGGGCGCGGCGAGGTAGACACCGCCGGGAGCCGGACCGAGCGACACGACGGCCGCTCCCGAGGCGGCGAGCTCGCCCGCCACGAAGGCGTACGCGGCAGAGGCACGCATGCCCGCTTCCACCTCGGCCCGGTCCTCGGCGGGACCGGTTGCAAACGCCGCTGCGGCGGCCACCGGGCGGTCGTCCCTCAGCAGAAAGGCCGCCGCCTCCTCCACCGGACCCCGAACATCGTTGGTGAACCCGGCCTGTTCCAGGGTGCTCACACCCTGCCCGGTCGCCATGGCCAGAACCAGCCGGTCGGAGGCGACGTGCACGGGGACGACCTCGGAGGTGTTCGCGACCGCGTCGAGCTCGGCCAGACTTCTGCCGTCCGGCAGACCGATCCGTGTCCAGAAGACGGGGCGGCCCTCGACCGCGGCCCTCGCGAAGACCGGATGGGCCGCGGTACGCAGGCCCGCTGTGCGCGCCACGGCTCGCTCCTCGGGGTCCTCGCCCACGAAGACGCACTTGTCGGCCGCCTCGCCGGCACTCCCCACGGCTTCGTCGAAGATCCCGCGGGTGGACTTGGCCCCCCAGTGCCTGAGCTCGGCATCGGGGAACCGGCCCTCGAAGGCGGCGTCGAGCGCTGCCTCCGCACGGGCCCGGGCTGCGTCGCCCTCGCCGGGGTTGGAAATGATGCCCTTGCGCACCGGCGCAAAGGAATCCAGTACTTCGATGACGCGTGCACGGGGGCGGAAGCTCAAGGAGCCGTCGTTTTCGAACGTCACGTCGGCGAGCGTTGCCCCGATGTCGAAGAACAGCACGGACATCTCGGAGCCTTCCGAGAGATCATCGGACTGACCGGCACCCCGAGCCCCCGGGCCGGATCGCCCCAGCCATGTCGCGCCCGCGCATCGGCGTCAGGCTCCATCGGCTGCACTCGTCACTCGGGCTTCCGGTACGTCCAATTCTCCCGGGGGCGGCGGGATACCGCATCCGGAGCACACCTGTACCGCCGGGTCGTTGTCCGTACCGGTCGGGTTCGCCGGGAGGGCGCCGGCGCGCCCCGATTTCGTTTCCCCGGTCAGGACCTCACGCAGGCTCAGTCGGGAGGTTCCGGCACCGTCGGCTCTTCGGTGGGAGAAGGCTGCTCCGGGGGGTCGGCCGGGGGCGGCCTGTCTCCGGGGCCGGCGGGGTGCGGGTCGCGGGGGACCGGATCCGGCCCGTCCGGAGTGGGCCCGGGGCCCTCGGGTTCCGGCTCGGTGGATCGTTCCATGGAGATCACCTCGTGGTCCGGGTCGTTCTCGTACGCACTGCGCCTACCCTGCGGGTCATCGCTCAAGCGGCGAACGGACTCTTGTCGATGTGCGCGAGCAGGTCCGCGGGGTGCCGGTAGACCGCCCGGGCGCCGGCCTCTTCGAGGTCGCGCCTCGGGATGCCGCCGCAGAGCAGGCCCACGCACGCCACGTCGGCCCGGGAGCCTGCCTGCATGTCCCAGACGGTGTCGCCGACGAGTACGGCGCCCTGCGCGGGGGCGTCGGCGAGGACGAGGGCGTGGTGCACCGGATCCGGTGCGGGCTTGCCCTCGCTCACGTCGTCGGAACTCGCCGTCGCGGTGATGGCGTCGTCGGCGTCCACGGCCCGTCTGAGCGCGTCGAGCTCGGTGTCCTTCGCGGACGTCACGAGCACGACCCGCCAACCCCGTCGGTCCAGCTCGCGCAGCAGATCCGCTGCCGAGTCCAACGGGGGCAGCCGGTCGAAGTACGTGCCGTACAGGGTGCTGTGCGCGGCGCTGAGCGTGTCGTCCTCGCTCGTATCCCGGTCCTCGCCCAGCAAATGGGCGAGGAGGTTCTCACCGGGCAGTCCGATCGCGCGGTGGATGTCGTGCATCGCGATGTCGTGGCCCGCCTGCCGCAATGCCTCCCACCAGCAGACCACGTGCAGGTGATTGGTATCGGCGAGGGTGCCGTCGACATCGAACAACGCGGCGCGGTTCATGTCTGCCTCCCGCAGGTCTCAGCGACCGGGCTCGTGCCCGAGCTCGGTCCCGTTCACGGAGGAAGCCGTTCTCACAGCTCCCCCAGAGCCGGCAGCAGCTTCGTCTCGGACCAGTCCAGGAAGGGCTCCTGCCGGTCGCCGCCGATCTGGATCAGGGCGACCTCGGTGAATCCCGCGTCGGCGTAAGGGCGCACCGCATCGACGAAGGTGTCCACGTCATCGCCGCACGGGACGGCCGCGGCGACGTCCTCGGGCCCGGTGTGCTGCGAGGCCTGGGCGAAGGCCGCGGGGCCGGGGAGTTCCGCGTTGACCTTCCAGCCGCCGAGCGCCCAGCGGAACTGGTCGTGCGCCCGGGCCACCGCCGCGTCGCGGTCGGGGTCGTAGGAGACCGGGAGCTGGGCCACGGACGGTTTCCCGGAGCCTCCGTTCGCGCCGAACGCGGTCAGCAGCTCCTGCCTCGGCTCCGTGGCGATGAGCAGATCGCCGTAGTGGCCCGCGATCTCGCAGGAACGTTCTCCGGAGACGGCGATCCCGATCGGCGGCGGATCGTCGGGGAGGTCCCAGAGCCTGGCGTTGTCGATGTCGAAGTGGCTGCCGTGATGGCTGACGTACCCGCCCGCGAACAGGGAGCGGATGATCCCCACGGCTTCCTCGAGCATGTCCAGGCGGACCTGGGCGGCGGGCCAGCCCGCGCCGACGATGTGCTCGTTGAGGTTCTCTCCCGAGCCCAGACCCAGCCGGAAGCGCCCCTGCGACAGGAGCTGCATCGTGGCCGCCTTCTGGGCGATCACGGCGGGGTGGTAGCGGAACGTCGGGCAGGTCACGTACGTCATGAGCGGGATCCGGGAGGTGGCCTGCGCGGCGGCGCCCAGAACGCTCCATGCGTAGGGCGCGTGCCCTTGGGCCGCCAGCCAGGGAAAGGAGTGGTCGGAGATGACGGAGAAGCCGAACCCTGCCCGCTCCGCTGCCACCACGTGGTCGACCAGTTCCCGCGGCCCGGCCTGCTCGGTCATCATCGTGTACCCGATTCGCACCATATCTGGCGCCTTACCACTTCGGCTTCGTTGAAACGCGCCCCGTGCGGGTCGGATCGCCGGTACGGGAGCGGTGGCGGCGCCGGGACTCACAGGCCGAGGTCGAGGAGGGCGTTCTCCACGACCTCGGTGAGCGCGGGGTGAATCCAGTACGGGGACCTGGCGAGGGTCATGGCGTCGATGCCCAGTGTCGCCGCGAGGACGAGGGGCTGGATGAGGGTGGGCGCCTGCGGGCCCATGAGGTGGGCACCGAGGAGACGGCCGGTGCCGGGCTCGGCGAGGACCTTGCAGAATCCGGTGGTGTCCTCCATCGCCCACCCGTAGGCGACATCGCCATATCTGGCCGTGCCCACCAGGTAGTCCAGCCCTCTGGCGCGGCACTCCTGCTCGGTGGCACCGACCGAGGCGATTTCCGGGCGGGTGAAGACCGCCGCCGGCACCGGTTCGTGGTCGGCTGCGATCAGGTCGTCCGGGTGCCGGAGATTGTGGGCCACGACCTCCGCCTCGCGGTTGGCCACGTGCTTCAGGGGCACCGGCGAGCAGATGTCCCCGAGCGCGAAGACGCCTTCCGCCGTGGTGCGCTGATGCCGGTCGACGATCACTCGGCCGTCGTCGTGCGTGGTGATTCCGGCCGCTTCGAGGTCCAGCCGGTCGCTGTTCGGGACGCGGCCCACCGCGACGAGCAGCATGTCCGCCTCGACCGTCGATCCGTCGTCCAGGGTCAGCCGTAGCGCGCCCGGCCGACCGCCGACCGCCGTGACCTCCCGGCCGAGCCTGAGGTCGTAGCGGGAGCGGACCAGATCGGTGAACTGCTCCCGGACCGTCTCGTCCTGCGGGCCGAGCAGGTGCTCCTCCTTCTCGACGATGGTGACGGAGCTCCCGGTCTCGGCGAACACATCGGCCAGCTCCGCGGCGATGTAGCCGCCGCCGAGGATCGCCAGGTGCCGGGGCGGAGCGTCGATGCGCATGACGGTGTCGGACGTCTCGTACGGCAGGCCCGCGTCCGCGACGGGTCCGGGGATCAGCGTCCGACCGCCCGCCGCGACGACGATCTGCCCGGCGCTGATGTCGACGGACCCGTCCGCCCGGTCGATGCGCAGGGTCCTGGGGCCGATGAACCGGGCCCTGCCCTCGTACACGGTGACCCAGTCCTGCTGCTCCCGGCCCGTACGGCCTTCGTCCCGTTCGGCGTCCAGCCGAGCGAAGACCCGGTCGCGCGCCTCGCGCCAGCGCACCGCTCGCAGCTCGGCGTCCACGTCGTAGGCCCCCGCGTCCCGGACGGTGCGGGCGACGTGCGCGGTGTAGGCGAGCATCTTGCTCGGGATGCATCCGGCGTTGAGGCAGGTTCCGCCGAACCAGCGCTCCTCGACGATGGCCACGTCCAGATCGGCGAACGAATCGTCGATGACGGCGTTGCCGGATCCTGCACCGATGACGACAAGATCGTGGTGACGCATCCGGTCAGCCTATGAGCCCCTCTGCCAAGCCGGCGCGCCGGCGCGCTGGTTACCCGCGGCTGCCCCCGACCATGGTCCGTCCAGATCTTCGCGCTCTTCAGAGGATCAGACGGACATCGGACCTCAAGGGGCCGGTACAGGAGTGGGTCATCCCGGCCAGGTGCCCGTCATCCGACGGGTGGCGATGGCGCCCGAGCGGTCGACCGCGGCCTTGACCACGGCGAAGATCGCGCCCTGGAGGGCGGCGGCGATCAGGATCTGCCGCCACGAGCGGTCTTCGTCCGTGGCGCTGGGGGCGTCGCCTTCTCCTTCCACGATCTTCCAGACCTGCTTGAACGCGGCCCCCGCGATCATGCCGCTGGCGGCGCCGAGAGCCAGCCCGACCGGCTTGTAGGCGACCGTGGACGCTTTCATCGTCGTCCGCGGCCGCGCCGCACCAGCAGGAGGACGACCAGAGCGGCTCCGGCCACGAGCAGCGGCGTACGGTTGGCGCGTGCCACCGTCGCGACCTGGCCGGCCTTGTGGAGAACCGGATCGGGTGTCGTGTTCCTCACCAGCTGCGCGGCATGCTGGGTCTGCACGCGGATCTGGTCAGCGACCTGGGCGGTCTTCTCAGCGGCCTGTTCCTTCACAGCGGCTGTCTTCTCCTTCGCCTGCGCCTTGATGTCGGCCTTGGCGGCCAGTGCCTCGACGGTCCGCCCGAGCTCGTCACGGGTGTGCTCGACCTGCTCGCGCAGCTCGTCGGGGGTGGGCGCGCCGGTATGGGTTCCGGGGTCGTTGGTCATCGCTGCGCCTTCTCCTTGATCTCGGTCAGGTCGGCCTTGACGCTGCCGATGGTCTTCTCCGGGAGCGGGGCGCCGGCCTCGGCGATCTGTTTCTTCCCGGCCAGGGCGGTCACTGCGGCCACCGCCGCGAGCACCACCGTGAGGATCAGGGCCGACGCCCACACCGGGAGTATCAGGGCGAGGGCCGCGATGCAGGTTGCGACCAGGGCCTGGGCTGCCAGGATCCCGGTCAGGCCCGCCGCGCCGAACAGGCCGCCGCCTTTCCCGAAGCGTTTCCCCTTCTGAGTCATTTCTGCCCGAGCCAGCTGCATCTCCTCGCGGACCAGCTCCGAAATCTGCTGGGAAGCGCGTGAAACCAGCACGCTCACGGATTCGTCGGAAGTGTGGGTCTGCCGCTCTGTCACGCTCATGCGGACTCTCCCCTTTCCGGTGCGCACGTCGCTGTCATGGCGCGCCTACCCAATAAACGACCGAGCACCCACGCAGCGACAGGGTGCTCGACCGGCACCAGCGGCTTGGATCGCAGCGCTCGCGACATCAAAGTGGGCTCCACGGGTAGCCGGGCATCATGGACCCCAACAAGCACACCCCGCTCCGCGCTGTCGCGCTCGTCTGCACCCTGTCCCCCTCCCCCGCCCCGTCCAGCTCCGCATTGCTGGCCGAGCAGACCATGGCCGGCCTCGCCGAGCACGGCGTCACGGGGAAGACCATCCGGATCGCGGACCACGACGTGAAGCCCGGTGTGAAGACCGACATGGGCGACGGGGACGCCTGGCCGGAGATCCGGGACACCATCCTGGGCTGCGACATCCTGATCCTGTCCACGCCCGTCTGGCTCGGCCACCCGTCCAGCATCGCGCAGCGGGTTCTGGAGCGCCTGGACGCGGAGATCTCCGAGACCGACGACGAGGGCCGGATGCTCACCTACGGAAAGGTCGCCGCGGTCTGTGTCGTCGGCAACGAGGACGGCGCGCACAAGGTCAGCGCCGACCTCTTCCAGGGCCTGAGCGACGTCGGTTTCTCCCTCGCCCCGAACGCCGTCACCTACTGGGTCGGCGAAGCCATGCAGGGCACCGACTACCAGGACCTCGACAAGACCCCCGAGAAGACGGCCGCCACCACAGCCACGCTCGCCGCGAACACCGCCCACCTCGCCCGCCGCCTCAAGGCCGCGCCGTACCCGGCGAGCTGACCACCGGGGAGATCATCAACGCCGGTCACCGACGATCCCCAATTTCGGCCAGATCTCCATCAACAGGCCGCGCCCCCGTCGACGACATGCTGCGCGACGGCATGCACCAGAGCGCCGTCCACATGGGTGTCGCCCCGTACCGGCCCAACAGCCTCGACGGCGGCTGCCCCTTCCTCGCCGGAGCCGATACGGCCGCGTTCATCGGGACACCCGTGGAGGTACCGGCGGCGAGCAAGGTCCGCGAGGCGCCCGACCCGCGCGTACTGCTGCTCATCACCGAGGCGTACCGACACGGCAAGGCCATCGGCGGCTGGAACGGCGCGGAGGGGCTCTTGGAGAGGGCCGGCATCACGGCGGACGAGCCGGGCGTCGCCGTCGCCGTCGCCGACAGCAGTACGCCGTCGTCGGCACGCTCGTGACGGCGTTGGCCGGGCACCGGGCCCGGGACCGGTTCCCCGCCGCCCTCTGACCAGCGTTCGGCGTAGGGAAGGTCGCCTGTACGAAGCATCCCGCTCGGAGAGCAGTGTCGCCACCACCCCACCGGGTACACGGGGGCAGGGCGATCGGCCGCGCGCCCATGGACGAACAAGGGAGAACCTGTGGACGGGATCGTGCTGCTCAAGGAAGACCACAAGACGGTCGAGAAGCTGTTCAAGCAGTTCGAGAAGGCCGGCGACAACGCGCACGCCACGAAGCGGAAGATCGCCGACCAGGTCATCGAAGAACTCACCACGCACACCTGGATCGAGGAGAAGATCTTCTACCCCGCTGCCCGCGAGGCCGACCCCGACACCAAGGACCACGTCCTCGAAAGCATCGAAGAACACCATGTCGTGCTGTGGATGCTCTCCGAACTCAAGGACCTCGACCCGGGCGACGAGCGGTTCGACGCGAAGATGACGGTCCTCATGGAGAACGTCCGCCACCACGTCGAGGAGGAGGAGAAGGAGTGGTTCCCGGACGTCCGCAAGGCCATGGGCCGCAATCGCCTCACCGAACTCGGCGAACAGATGGAAGCGGCGAAGAAGACCGCCCCGGCCGATCCCTTGGCCGTCCCGAGCGCAGATCAATAGCCCCCTCCAGGCAGTCGGCCCAGGCCATCAGGCTTCTGGTCGCGGGTGTCGATCCGGGCGCGTGAAGCACTCGAAGCGGGGCAGGCGAAGTCCAGGCGGAACGCAGCACATCCGCCGGGCACGACGTACGGAACAAGGAGGTTCGGCGGGGAAGCATTTTCGCCTCCGTCCTCCATTGACCGAGGAGTTGTTTTCGCGTGACTGAGAATGTGTGGAGTTACCAGCCGACCGCGGGCCACCTGGCCGGTACGGACCTGACCGGCTACAAGGTCGAGGCGACCGACGGGAGCATCGGCAAGGTCGACAAGCACTCGGACGAGGTCGGTGACGCCTACCTGGTCGTGGACACCGGCGTATGGATCTTCGGCAAGGAGGTCCTGTTGCCGGCGAGCACGGTCGTCAGGATCGATCCGGAGGACAAGAAGATCTTCGTCGTCGGCACCAAGGAACAGATCAAGAACGCGCCCGAGTTCCACCGGGACAAGCACCTCGGCGACGCCGGCTACCGGGAGGAGCTGGGCACCTACTACGGCACCGGCGCCCCCTTCGGCGGCCGCCCCGCCTGATCGCCTTCTCGCACGATGACGCCGGTCCCGGCACCCTCCCTGGGTGCCGGGACCGGCATCGCTGTCGTCACCCGTGGCGCAGCTGCGCGAGCGGGCAGGGTGACGTGCGCATTCCCGGGGCCCGGGCCAGGCGTCGGCTCAGGTGTTCGCGCGGCGGCCTCCGGATGGGGGCCGTACCAATCCAGGCACAGGACGGTGGCGTCGTCCCTGGGCGGCCGGCCGTCGTCGGCGTCGGTGACCGCGGCGACCAGAGTGCGCACGGCCTCGCGCGGATGCTCGGTTGCCGTCCTGCGGATGAGGCCGGGCAGGTCGACTGCCTGGGCCTGGCGTTCCTGCATTCCGTCGGTGTAGAGCACGAGGCGGTCACCGGGGCGCAGGTCGAGGTCCTGGACCTGGTAGGGGCCTTGGTGGGGGACGCCGAAGGGCATGTTCACAGCCAGGCGCAGTTCATCGACCGCGCCGTCGCGCAGCCGCAGCGGCCAGGGGTGGCCGGCGTTGACGAGCCGGGCGCCGGTTCCGTCCAGGGCGATGCGCAACAGCTGGCCGGTGGCGAAGGTTTGCCGGCCGTGGTCGAGGAGGGCCTGGTGCGTCTGGCGGGCCTGTTCGGCAAGATCGGCTGCAGCGCGGCGGGCGCCGCGGGAGGCGTTGACCAGAAGGGTGGCCATGAGCGAGGCATTGACGTCGTGGCCCATGGCGTCGGTGATGGACAGGTGCAGGGTGTCGCTGTCGAGGCTGTAGTCGTAGGTGTCACCGGCGATGTCGGACGGCGGGACCAGGGCGCCGGCGAGAGCGAACTCGGCAGCATCACAGGAGGGGGCCGAGGGCAGGAGCTGGCGCTGGATCTCTGCGGCGAGGCTGACCGAGGCGGTGCGGTTGCCCCAGTGGTAGAGGTCGGTGAAACGGCGGTCGGTCACGATGATGTACGCCAGCGCGTGGGCAGCGTCTTCGACCTGATCCAGCACGTCCGGCGCGACCTGGGCGACGAACAGCTCCAGGACACCGATGGCGTCGCCGCGGTTGGTGACAGGGGCGAGCACCCGCTGCCCCTGCTCGCCCTCCGGTGCCAGCACCAGCCTCTGGGTCCGCAGGACCTCGTCGTAGACGCTGTTGCCCGCGAGGGGGACCTCTGCGGCACGCTCCTCCTGGTGCGTGGTCGCCGTGTCGTGGACGCGCAGGAGTCGTCGGCCGACGACATCGACGAACAGGAACGACACATACCGCGCACCGAACCGTTCACTCAGATGACGCGCGACGACGTCGAGGGAGTTCACCGGGGCGGCATCCTCCGCTTCCGCCAGCACCTCAGCCAGGCCGATCCGATCACGCGCCACATCAGCCTCCGCGTCTGCCGTCACCAGATAATTTGTACCCTTTCGCTCATTTAAGTCCATCTTCGGCGTGGCGGGCCTGCACCGGCAGGCGCCTCCAGCTGGGCCGGGCCCGGTCCTTGCGCCTCCCACTAGGCACAGGGCGGGGGCCTGCCGTACCGGCCCGCCCGGGACCGGTACGGCACCGGGACTATCGCGCCGTACCGCTCAAGGTCCGACCGTCCTGCGCCGCCACCTCCACGCCGTCCGCGTCACCGGGCCATACGGTACGCAGCCGCTCCCGGGCCGCGGCCAGCGCGGCCTCGATGTCACGCGTCCCGGTCGACACGCACAGTGTGTAGACCACGTCCTCCATCTGCTGCCGCACCGGTTCGTGACGGGCGGCGGCCCGGAGCTCCGACTCCGTCTCGTACTCCTCCACCAGACGTGCCAGCACCGCGGGGTGAGTCATCATCACGATCTCGCTCCTTCGCACACGTCGCAGCCACGGCCGACCGGCCGCCACCGATGCGTCGCCTGCCCCGGCACGGGCGTCCCATGCACCACGGGCGTCGCACGTGTGTCTCCGCTGCGCGCACGGGTCGGGTCGGGTCGCTGCACTGCACGCCGTCCCGGAGCCCAGCCGGTCCCGCACCTGCCGGGCGGCCACCGGTAGGTCTGTGCCGACCAGCGCGTACGGCGCGCCCACCCGACGAAGGCTTCTGGTCAGAATTGCGTGAGATGCGGCGTTATCGGGGTATGCGCACGATGACCGTGTCACCACACCGTCGGCGAAGGGTCACGCCATGCCCCGAGGAGCCAGCCCCAAGCGCGAGCGTCAGTACGAACACATCAAGGAGTCCGGGGAGAAGCGCGGTATGTCGGAGAGCCGTGCGAAGGAGATGGCCTCCCGGACGGTGAACAAGGAACGCGCACGTTCGGGGGAGAGCAAGACCGCGAGCCGCAGCTCCACCCAGGGCAAGTCCGCCTCGCAACGCGGCGGCGAGAAGTCCCATGGCGGCGGCAGTTCGTCCGAACGCACCAAGGACGACCTCTACCGGGAGGCGAAGAAGCGCGGCATCGATGGCCGCTCCACGATGACCAAGCAGCAGCTCAAGAACGCCCTCGGCCACTGACCTCGGGCAGAACCCATGGACCGGGGCCGGCCCGTTCCCCTTCTCTCCTCCCCCTTCTCCCTTCCCCTTTCTCAGGTCCTGCCGCGCGCTGCGGTCCCGACCGCATCACCGGCCGCTGGGACTAACGGCCACGTACGACCACGCACGAGTGACGCCCGGCTGTCGCGTGCGTGCGTCAGGCCAAGCCGGGTAGGCGCGCCCCATGCCCTCCTCCAGGAAATCCACCGCCCCGTGGAACGACAGCACGCTCGCGCTCCTCGCCCACGGCTACGCATGGCTGCCCAACCGGATGCGCCGCAGCCTTGACGGCACGGTCCGGACCCGCCTGCTGGGCCGGCCCACCGTCGCCCTGCGCGGGCCGGAAGCGGTCGCCTTCTTCTACGACGAGAAGCACGTCGTACGCACCTCGGCCCTGCCCGACCCCGTCCTGGACACGCTCTTCGGCCAGGGCGCCGTCCACACTCTCGACGGAGACGCGCACCGGGTACGCAAGGCGATGTTCATCGCCCTCCTCAAGGACGGCGCCGGAGTCGCCGCGCTGGGCGGGCACGTCGGTCGGCGGTGGCGCCAGGCGACGGCCGACCGGCAGCAGGAGCGTGTCGTGCTCTTCGACGAGGCCGCCAGGGTCCTCGCCCTGGCCGTCCGGGACTGGGCGGGCCTGCCGCTCACCGACGCGGCGGCCGCCGACCTGGCCCGCGACTGCACGTCCATGGTCGACGGGTTCGCCACGCCCGGCCCCCGCCACCTGCGCGCCCGCCGGGCACGACGCCGCCAGGAACAGGCCCTCGCCGGCCTGATCACCGATGTGCGCCGGGCCCCGGAGGCGGACTCCAAGGGTTCGGCGCTGGAGACGGTGGCCTGGCACCGCGACCTGGACGGAACCCTTCTGGACCCTCGTACCGCCGCCGTGGAGCTGCTGAACATCATCCGGCCCACGGTCGCCATCGCCTGGTTCGCCACGTTCGCCGCTCACGCGCTGCACCGGTGGCCCCAGCACCGCGACCTGCTGCGAGCCGACACCGGAGGCACCTATGCCGAGGCGTTCGCCCACGAGGTACGGCGCTTCTACCCCTTCGCCCCCTTCGTGGCGGGTCTCGCTGCGCAGGACCTGACCTGGCGCGGGGAACACATTCCAAAGGACGCCCTGGTACTGCTCGACCTGTACGGCCAGAACCACGATCCCGACCTGTGGGAGCACCCGTACCGGTTCGACCCGCACCGGTTCGCCGACCCCCACGGGCCGCGGAACCCGTTGGACAACCTCATCCCCCAAGGCGGCGGGAACCCGGCCCATGGCCACCGCTGCCCCGGAGAGGACATCACCGTCACAGCACTCGCGGTCATCGCGACGGAACTGGCGCGGCTCGACTACGACGTCCCCGACCAGGACCTCGGCATTCCCCTGTCCCGCATGCCCACCCTCCCCCGAACCGGCTTCGAGCTCCGCCCGATGTGACCGGCCAGGGCCGGTACCGGCGCGCACGGTGGCACCTCGGGCCCGGCCCTCACCGTGCCGGCGCTCTACGCGGTGCCGCCTCGGACAGACCCGCCCTTTTGAGCCTTCCCCCGGGTCGTCTCCGCACGGGCTCGGTCCACGCGGTCCGGGTCCGCGGGCGGGCCACCGCCCGTGCCGGTCCTGGACGCAGCTCCCGGCGGGCGGCCGTGTTCGTCCACCATGGCTCCCTCATCGGGAAGCAGCGCCGGGCGGGGGTTCGGGTTCTTCTCGCCCATGATTCACCGCCTCACTCCGTTTCGATCGCAGTGCCGTCGGTGCCCTCGTGGCTCCGGGGCCGTCCGCCCCCGGCGTCCGGGAGGTCGGGGGCGGACGGGCCGGCGGGCGGAACGGCTCCCCTTGCGCCTGCCCCGCCCTCGGCATCTCACTCGCACAAGGGGAGGAGACCGGCGCGGGGCTGCCTGGTCAGGGAATTGGCCTCGTTCGGGGAGTCACCACCCGGTTGCCGGGGCAGGCGCGGGGTGAACGGGCACGGATGCCCGTGCCCCTGCGGAAGCCGGACAGGCTCGAGACCGCCCGGGCCCCGCTTCACCACCCCAGACCAGAGGAGACAGTCATGTCGAAGGTCAAGGAGTCCATCGAGGTCGACGTGCCGGTCCGTACGGCGTACGACCAGTGGACACAGTTCGAGTCGTTCCCGCAGTTCATGGACGGCGTGCAGCGGATCGAGCAGCGCACGGACACGCTCACGCACTGGGTGACGAGGATCAGCGGTGTCGAGCGCGAGTTCGACGCGGAGATCACGGAGCAGATCCCGGACACCAAGGTGGCGTGGGTGACCGTCGGAGGCGAGAGCGAGCAGTCCGGCCTGGTGACCTTCCATCCCATCGATCCCACCCATACGCAGGTCACGCTGATGATGGACTTCGACCCCGAGGGTATGGCGGAGAACATCGGCGACAAGCTCGGCTTCGTCGACCGGCAGGTCAAGGGCGACCTGAAGCGCTTCAAGCACTTCATCGAAGACCGCGGCTCAGCCACCGGACAGTGGCGAGGCCAGGTCTGACCCGGTACCCGGACCCGCCGCCCCGCAAGGCCGCGCGCGGGTGAAGGAATGACCCGGCGGCCGCCGCGCAGTACACGGCGCGG
>NZ_JBSGXU010000100.1:0-30310 GCF_053610205.1 Streptomyces sp. NPDC054932
CCCCGGAGCGGGAGCCGAAGCCTGCGGCCGACGCGCCTGCGGACAGTGAGCGCACCGCCGTGTTCCGTGCGGTGAAGCCTGCTTCCGGTTCGGCTCCTGCCGATGTGGCGGGGAAGCCCGCGGCCGACGAGCCCGCGGACAGTGAGCGCACCGCGGTCTTCCGTGCGGTGAAGCCTGCTTCCGGTTCGGCTCCTGCCGATGCGGCGGGGAAGCCCGCGGCCGAGAAGGCCGCGGACAGTGAGCGCACCGCCGTGTTCCGTGCGGTGAAGCCCGCTTCCGGTTCGGCTCCTGCCGATGCGGCGGGGAAGCCCGCGGCCGACGGGCCTGCCGACAGCGAGCGCACGGCTGTGTTCCGTGCGGTGAAGCCCGCTTCCGGTTCGGCTTCCGCCGAGGCGGCCGAGAAGCCCGCGGCCGAGAAGCCCGCGGCCGAGAAGCCCGCGGCCGAGAAGCCCGCGGACAGCGAGCGCACCGCCGTCTTCCGGGTCCCGAGGGTGGACGCGGTCAAGGCGGAGACCCCGAAGCCGGCCGGCGCCAAGCCTCCCGGCGCCAAGCCGACCCTGTCCAAGGCGGCCCTGGCCAAGCCGGCCACGGCCAGGGCGGCCGAAGCGAAGCCCGCCGAGGCCGAGCCCGCAGCCGAGGCGCCCAAGGGCAGCACCTTCGTGCCGCTGCGCCCGGAGGGCATCGCGCCCCCGCCCGCGGCCGGGCAGCGGCCGAGGCCCCCGGTCCCCGCCGCCGCGCGGATCGACCGGTCCGAGCGGACCACGCAGCAGCCGCTGCCGCCCAAGCCGCCGCTCGACATGCTGGCGGACCTCACGAACAACCCGCCCCCGCCGCCGAGCCCGATGCGCACCGCCGTCCGGCGGGTCAAGATCTACGCGCCGCTCTTCGTGCTCCTGGCGATCATCCTCGCCGTCGTGCAGCTGGTGCGCCCGCTGCCCGAGCCGAAGCTCGTGATGACCGCGACGTCCTCGTACACCTTCGAGGGATCCAAGCCCCAGCTGCCGTGGCCCACCGAGGGCCAGGCGTACATGGCGGCCGCCGGCCTCGGCACGCTCGGCCAGTCCGGCGAGCAGAAGCCCGTGCCGATCGCGAGCGTCACCAAGTCGATGACGGCGTACATCATCCTGCGCGACCACCCGATCAAGAAGGGTGAGCAGGGCGCGATGATCGACGTCGACAAGACGGCCGAGACCGAGGGCAAGAAGAACAACTCGACCGACAACGAGTCCACCCTCGACACGGTCAAGGAGGGCGACAAGATCTCGGAGTACGACGCGATCGCAGCCCTGATGATCCCGTCGGCCAACAACATCGCGCGGCTGCTCGCGCGCTGGGACTCCGGTTCGCAGGAGGCGTTCGTCAAGAAGATGAACGACACCGCCAAGGAACTCGGCATGACCAACACCACGTACACGGACCCCTCGGGTCTGGACGCGACCACGGTCAGCACCGCCGAGGACCAGGTCAAGCTGGGTCTGAAGCTCGTCGAGATCGAGACGCTGCTGGACATCACCAAGAAGCCCAGCTGGGTCGACCCGTCCGGCAAGAACTGGCGGAACTGGAACGGCCTGACCGGACCCACCGGCGCGCTCGGCATCAAGACCGGTACGACGACCAAGGCGGGCGGAAACCTCCTCTTCGCCGCGCAGAAGAAGGTCGGCAAGACCAACCAGCTGATCGTCGGAGCCGTCCTCGGCCAGCACAAGGCGCCGATCATCGACAGCGTGCTCGCCGCGAGCAAGCAGCTGATGCTCGAGACCCAGAAGGCCCTCGACGGCGCGACCGTCGTCAAGAAGGGCGCCGTCGTGGGCTACGTGGACGACGGTCTCGGCGGCCGGACGCCGGTCGTCGCCACCGCCGACGTGCAGGCGGTCGGCTGGGCCTCGCTGACCGTCGACGTCAAGCTCGCGGACGGCGGGGGCAAGCTGCCGCAGACCGCGACGGCCGGTACCGAGGTCGGCATGCTGACCGTCGGTGAGGGTGCCAGCCAGGTCAAGGTGCCGGTGGCGCTGCAGAGCGACCTCGCCGCGCCGGGGATCGGCAGCAAGCTGACGCGCGTCGGCTGACATCCGGTGAGAGCGTGGATCCGGCGCCCCGGGCAACCTCGGGGCGCCGGGTCGCGTCTTGGCCCCCGGGAAGTGTGGACTCGTGTGTGTTGGGGAGTGCGGCAGTGACCACCGCTGAGCAGCAGGGCCGGCGCCGGCAGGCCGTCCCGTCGGCCGTCGGCGTCGCCGCCGGCAGTGGCGCCGACGGTGCTTCAGGGGTGTCCGCGGGCGTGTCCGCGCCTCCCGCGCCCTCCGCCGCACCCGCCGGGGCGCCCGGCGGCATACGGCCGTCCCGCGGCCCCGTCCGGGCCGTGCTCGACGGGGCCCGGCGCCGTCCGGTGGCCGTCGCCACCGTCCTCGCCGCGCTGCTGCACGTCGCCTGGTTCTTCAGCTTCGCCAACAGCGGCGGGGACCTCGCCGCGCAGGACGCCTGGGCCGAGTTCGTCGGCCGCCATCCCGACTCGGCGTACAACCTCGCCTGGTACGGCGGGATGCACCCCGTCTCGTACAGCGTGGTCTCGCCGTACCTCATGCACATGCTCGGCGTCCGGACCACGATGATGATCGCCGGGACCGTCTCGGCCGGGCTGCTCGCGCTCATCCTGACCCGCTGCCGAGGGGCCGTGCGCGAGCCGCTGTGGCCCGCCCTGGCCGGGGTCTACGGGCTGCTCTGCAACGCCCTCTCGGGCCGCGTCACCTTCGGCCTCGGCGTGATGTTCGCGCTCGGCGCGGTGGCCGCCGTCTTCTGCTGGCCCCGCAAATGGGCGGAGCGGCGCTGGGCCAAGGCGGCGGTGGCGGCCCCGCTGGCCGGTCTCGCGACCGCAGCCAGCCCGGTCGCCGGGCTCTTCCTCGGGGTGATCGCGGCCGCGCTGTTCCTGAGCGGGCGGCGCCCGGGTGCGTACGCCCTGGGGCTGGCCCCGGTGGCCGTGGTGGGGCTGTCGGCCTGGCTGTTCCCGTTCTCCGGGACGCAGCCGATGAAGCTGGGCTCGGCCGGGCTGCCGTTCGTGTTCGCGCTGCTGATCCTGTTCCTCGTGCCGAGGCGGTGGAAGACCGTCCGGATCGCCTCGGCCGTCTACGCCCTCGGGGTCTTCCTCACCTGGCTGATCGACTCCCAGGTCGGCTCGAACGTCACGCGGATGGTGATGCTGTTCGGCGGGGTCGCGCTGCTCGCGGCCCTCCCGTACGAGCTTCCGCGCTCGCGGCGCCGGTACGCGGTCCTGCTGGCCTTCGTGGGGCTGAACGCCTGGATCACCACCAACAGCATCACGGACATCGTCCGCACCACGCCCCTGGCCGCCTGGAGCCGGGAGCTGGCCCCGCTCGTCGACCAGCTGCAGAAGGCGGGCGCCGACCGCGGCCGGGTCGAGGTGGTCCCGGCCAGCAGCCACCGCGAGTCCTCCGCCTTCCCCTCGTACGTGAACCTCGCGCGCGGCTGGAACCGGCAGGCCGACCTGGAGCGCAACCCGCTCTTCTACGACGACACCCTCACCGCCGACAGCTACCGGGCCTGGCTGGACCGCTGGGCCGTGCACTACGTGGTGCTGCCCGCCGACAAACCCGACTCGGGCGGCGAGGACGAGGCGAAGCTGGTGCGGGAGGGGGTCCCGTACCTCCAGCAGGTGTGGGGCGATGCGAACTGGCAGCTCTTCAAGGTCCACGAGCCGACGGACCTGGTGGCCGGGCCGGCGACCGTGGTGCGGGCGAGCGCGGACCGGCTGGTCGTCGACGTGAAGCAGCCCGGACGGGTGCTGGTGCGGATCCCGCACTCGCCGTGGCTGGGGCTGGTGGACGCGGAGGGCAGGCCGGTGGCGCCGCCGCAGGAGACCTTCGCCTCGAAGGCACGGGGCGGGAGCGCGGAGGGCGGCGCGCTCCGCAAGCAGTACGCGAACACGGCTGGATGCCTGTTCAAGGCCGCTCCGGATGACACCGGGGACGTGTGGACGGAGCTGCTGGCGCCCGCGCCGGGGGAGTACCGGGTGGCGGCGAAGTACCAGCTGCCGCGGGGGACGCCCTGCCCGGAGGACCTGGTGCACCAGACGCTGGGCCAGCCGAACCGTCCGGCTCCGCCGCGTCCTTGATCGGAATTCTTTGCACATCGGTCCGGGTGCGTTGGTCCGTATATGTGCATACGATCCCAGTAGTCCGATTGGGTGCTTCCCGAAGGAGTTGACGACGGGATGAACAAAGAGCAGAAGCGGGACGTCCGGGCGGCCATCGCGAAGGCGCAGGAACAGGCGCAACCGCCGCGCGCTCCGGGTCACGGCTTCAGTGGTCCGGTACGGAGCAAGGTCAAGGGCGGACTGCACACGAAGGCCGCGCTCAAGCGCGCCGGCACTCCGCAGGGCGACCGCATCGGCGAACGCAGCAGTGGCCTGAGCTGACCGTGATGGCACAGCCCTTCCGGCCGGCGGCCGGAGGGGCTTCGTGCGCTCCGTGTGCTCCGTGCGCCTCGCACGCCGTGACGCGCCCCCGCCGGGCCCTGCGCCGGCCTGGTGGCGTGATCCGACGTGATCCGACGTGATCCGACGTGATCCGACGGGATCCGACGGGATCCGACGGGATCTGGCCTGATCCGGTCCGATCCGGCCGGATCCCGCCGGTCGCCCACCGGGGTGGCCGCATTACCGTGAGCTGACCATGAACGACATGCAGCGCGGCGAGCGGCTGCGGCCGCGCCCCCGGCTGCCCGCCTGGACCTCCACCCTGACCTGGAAGGCCACGGTCTTCATCACCCTCATGTGCTGCGGGCTCGCGGCGCTGCTGGGCTGTCTCGTGCACGGCGCCATGACCCGCCAGACCGTGGGCACGGCCCGGGAGAAGGCGCTGACCCGGCTGGAGCGGACCGTCGAGGCGTACGAGGCCGGCGCGCGCATGCCGCGCGGCGAGGGCATCGACCCGGCGGGCCTGCCCCCGGAGCTGCGCGCCCTCGCCGTCGGCGGCAAGCGCGGCACGGCCGTCGGCACGCACCGGGGCCGCCCCGTGATGTGGGCGGCGGGGCCCGCCGCCCAGGGCACCGCGATAGCCGTCTCCGTGGACTTCCGCGGCAGCGAGCGGACCATCGCCGAACTGGACCGGGCCATCCTCGGCTCCTCGGGGCTGGCCATCGGCGGCACCCTGATCATCGGCGCGTTCGTCGTCACCCGGATCACCCGGAGGCTGCACCTGACCGCGCAGGTGGCCCGCCGGATCAGCGCGGGCGACCTGGACGCGCGGGTCGAGGACACGACGCGCAGCAAGGACGAGGTGGCGGCGGTCTCCCGGGCCCTGGACACCATGGCCGCGTCGTTGCAGGGCAAGCTGGAGGCGGAACAGCGGTTCACGGCGGACGTCGCCCACGAGCTCCGCACCCCGCTGACCGGCCTGAACGCGGCCGCCGAGCTGCTGCCGCCGGGCCGCCCGGCCGAGCTCGTGCGCGACCGGGTGCAGGCCATGCGCGCGCTGACCGAGGACCTGCTGGAGATCTCCCGGCTGGAGACGCGCAGCGAACGCGTGGAACTGGACTCGCACGACCTGGCCGACCTGGCGGCGCGCACGATCCGCGCCTCCGGCACCGACACGGCCCTGGTGGTGCGCGGCTCCCTGCGGGTGGACACCGACCGGCGGCGCCTGGAGCGGATCCTGGGCAACCTCGTGGCCAACGCGCACCGCCACGGCGCCGCCCCGGTCACGCTCACGGTCGACGGCCGCACCCTGACGGTGTCCGACTCGGGCCCCGGCTATCCGGTGTACCTGCTGACCACCGGCCCGCAGCGGTTCCGTACGGAGGGCACGAACAAGGGGCACGGGCTGGGCCTGACCATCGCCGCCGGCCAGGCCCGGGTCCTCGGCGCCGCCCTCGCCTTCCGCAACCGGGAGGAGGGCGGCGCCGAGGTCCGCGTCACGCTTCCAGAGCCCGCAGCACCGGGAGCAACTGCGCCTCCTCGCTCTCGAGATGAGCCTCCAGCTCCCGGCTCATCCGCTCCACGCGCCCGCTGAACCCGGCGCCGGGCGCGTCCAGCGCCCGTACCAACTCCTCCTGGAGCCGGGCGATGGTGGCGTGCTCGGCGCCGATCCGGCGGAAGAACTCCCGCATGTGGGGGTGCTGCCGCTCCAGGTGGGGGAAGAGGCCGGCGTCCTCGCTGCGGTGGTGGAAGTCCAGCGAGTGGCAGAAGGCGAGGCAGTGCTGGCGCAGTTGCAGGCCGAGCGAGGCCGCCCCGCCGCCCTGCGGCTCCTCCCGGGCGAGCGCCCGTACGAGGTCCAGCTGCGCCCGCAGCCAGCCGTGCACCTCGAGCAGCTTCCCGGCGATGCCGCCCTCACCGGCGGGAACCTCGTGGGTGCGCTGGAGGGCGACGACGGGAATCACCCGCCGGGTGCGCGCCTGGTACTCCCCGTACCCGGGCTCCGCGCGGACGATCCGCGCGAACAGCTCGTCCCGCCGGGCCCCTTCGGCGGGGACGGCGACGGCCTCGTACTCCTCGGACCCGGTCTCGACCTGTACGAGGGGGCGCGCGAGCAGGTTGTGGTACCAGGCGGGATGCCGCTCGGCCCCGGCGGCCGACCCGACGACGAGCAGCTCCCCGCCCTCGCGGGCGAGGCCGAGCGGAACGGTGTGCGGCTTCCCGGACCTGGCTCCGGTGGTGGTGAGCAGGATCAGCTCGGAACCCTCGAAGGGCCCGCCGACCCGGCCGGCGTTCGCCCGGAACTCTTCGATGACGGCGTGATTGAACGATGACATGGCGTGTGGATTTCCTCACGGTGTGTGTGCGTGCGACGGCAGCGAAACAACCGAGGGAGATCACCCGTAGCCGGTGGCGTACATGCCCATGGGCCCGGTCCTTCAACAACAGGTGCCTGCCCGACCACCGCCCGGCCCACTTCTCAGTAGGCGGCGTCACGCGACACGGGTGCCATACAACCACAATGCGAAGAGGACCCCCAGCCGTTTTGCGGCGGGGGGTCCTCGACTGTGCCCTCGGCAGGATTCGAACCTGCGACACCGGCTTTAGGAGAGCCGTGCTCTATCCCCTGAGCTACGAAGGCGGGCCTTGCGCGGAACGCGGCCGAATGCTCTGCGTGAGCCTTCGGCTGGTCCTGGCGAGGTCCTGGGCTGCCGCGAGGGCAGCCCAGGGACAGGGTAGCGGATCAGTGCGGGAGTCCGCGGCTCAGTTCTCCGGGCCCGTGGGCAGCAGGGGTGCCGGACGGTGGCCGTCGGCGGTTCCTGCGGCGGGGGCGGCGTCGAAGTGGGCGGCGATGCGCACGAGCGCGCGGACGTCGTCGTCCGGGCTGCGGACCTCCTCGCGGATGCCGGCGTCGGCGTACTCGGTCACCGTGCGGGGGGATCCGCCCCGGCCGTGGGCGTCCAGTGCCGCGCGGAGCTGGTCGGCGGTGACGGCGGCGGCCAGCTCGGTGCCGCTGAGGCCGGCGGCGCGGTGGCGCTCCTCGGCGGTCGTCGCCACCGACTTCTCCAGGTGGTGCTGCAGGGCCCATTGGCCGTCCCGGATCTCCACGGCACGGCGGTACAGCCGCCAGGGGGTGCCCCAGACCGGCATGCGGGCCGCGACGGCGCTCTGGGCGGGTTCGAGCACGATGGTGGGCATGGCCCGGTTCAGCTCCTCCCACAGGGGCGCCAGGCTGCGGTAGTCGCGGTGCGTGCGCACCGAGTCCCGCAGGCGCGGGAAGACGTGAACGGCCAGGGTGGGGATGAAGAATCCGGAGAGCACCAGGGTGTTGCCGCCGTCGGCGAAGATCCACGCCAGGCTCTCCACGGACTTCGGCGGGCGGGGCAGGCCGATGGCGACGGCGCCGACTCCGGCGAGCCTGATGGTGCCGTAGCCGAAGGTGAAGATCGCGCCCGTGCCGACGACGCGCAGCCCGCGGGCGATCCAGACCTCGTCCGTACGGTAGGCGGCGCTCCAGCAGCCCACGGCGAGGATGCTCTGGCCGAGGATGTAGGCGACGACGTACAGGGTCAGGTACGCCTGGTAGACGCCGATCTGGACGTGCGTGGCGTTGAAGGACTGGGGAGTGCTCGGCCCCGAAGGGGGGAGCAGGAGGTACAGCGTCAGCAGCGCCAGGAGGATCACCGCCCCCGCCATGAGGTAGAGGCGGACCCGCTTGTGGGCCTTCCCCGGCGCGAGCGCCCAGTAGGCGAGGACGGCCGTCTGCGCGGCCATCTGGGCCGTCACGGACCCGAACGCGACGAGGATGCCGATGGAGTGAGAGCCCGTCACGTCGCCCAGCATCTTCCAGACGGGTTCCAGGGAAGCCAGGAAGGAGACCGCGCAGAAGCCGTAGACGCCGACGAGTGCCGCACGCGCCCGGTCCTCGCAGAGGTGGCGCGGGGGCCAGACGAGCAGAAGAAATCCCACCACCGCCAGGGTCAGGCATATGGGATGGAGCAGTTGTTGCACTGGACCCGTTACTTCCTGCCGCGCATTCCGTGCAGCAATGTCTCTGCCACGCGATCGTGGCCTTTGGTGTACCGACCGGGCCGGTGGACGAGGCGTTGGAGATGGGTGCCGATCAGCTCGGCCTCTTTTTCGTCCTCGTGTTTGTAATTGGTGCGACCGAGCATCATCTTCACCACGGAAGGATCAAGGGTGGGGACCAACTGATCCGCGAGTGTCACTTCTTGAGGGAGGATCAGGTTTCCCGAATGGCTGCGCAGTATGTGGGCGAGTTCGTGCGCGAGGATGTGATCCTGGTGCGCACGGCTCGTGTTCTCGTGGACGAAGATGTAGTCGATCCCGTCCACCGTCCTTATCCACATCCCGCACACGCCCTGACTGCTCTCCACGGGGGCGGGGGCGAGCCGGATCGGGTGCCCGGAGATCTCCTCGACGGCGGGCAGCAGCTCCCGGATGCTGCCCACCGGCGGCAACTCGAGGCTGCGGACGAAGCGGCGGCTGGCGCGCCGCGTGGTGTCGCCGAACCTCACGGGTTCTCGTCCGCGTCTTCGTCGCTCGGGTCGGGCGCCAGGTGTTCTTGCTCACGCAGCTGCTCGATGGTGGCCAGGATCTGTCCCATGCTCTGCGGCGACAGCCCGGCGACCCGTGTGGCCACCCGCCGCACCCCGCTGTCGCGCAGCCGCCGCACGAACGCCAGCTCGGCCTCGACCTTGGACGCGGTGGTGTCGTCGAAGAAGTAGGCCACGGGTACGCCGAAGAAGCCCGCCAGCGCTTCCAGGTGCCGCCGGGTGGGGTTGTCCCGCCGTCCGCTGCGCAGCTGCCACAGGTAGACATGGGAGAGGGCGGGGCCGCCGCGCTCGCTCAGCAGCGCCGCGACCTCCTTGTTCGAGTACGGGCCACGGTCCGGTGGATGCACGCTCTCGAAGAGCTTGTTCAGCCGTTCCCCGAATGTTTCCGTCTGCAGAACGGCCTCCTGTGTGGCGAGGATTAACTTCAGTTGACACCTAGTGGCCAGCGTGCAAGGCTCGGCGAGGTTAGCTGAGATTAACCAAGCGTGCCAGCCGTGGACCATGGGGGACCACGCAGTTTGCCCGGCACCGGTGATGCCCTGCGCGGCGTCACCGACCAAGGTAACGGACTGCTAGGAGCTGTCCTGAAAGTGTCATGCCTGCCTCAGAGACGATGCGAAGGTGACGGCTGCTCGGTACAGCCGGGCCGTCTTGTCGTACCGGGTGGCGATGTCACGCCGCTGAGACTCGCCGGTCCGACCCGGTCGAGAACGGCCGAGGGCCGGACCCAGGAGCCCTGTTGCCGGCTCCGGACCTCCCTGCTCGCGCCCGCGCGGCCCGAAGCATCCGGTCGAAGATGCCGTCCGACGCCCGCCGGCAGACGCTGTCGCATTTCCGCGCCGTCCCGCTGAGGGTTCTCCAGTCGTCCGACCCCGTTGCCGCCCCGGTGCGCATCGGTGTGCCATCGGCCGCCCCATTTCGTGCTGTGGCCCTTCTCATGACGGTGTGTCGCAACCTCATGGCGCCGGAATCCGGGACCACCATGGCGGCGGCCGGTGCTGCTGTCGGACGCCGCGAATGTAGTTTGCAGATTCAAGAGTTGACTAAAAACGGGGATTCAGTTAATGCTGCAAGTAATTGCCGCCTCACCGCTGTACTCAGCACGTGGGGATACGGCGGGTCCGTACTATCCGCGTCAACAGGGGGACATCGCCCGCAGCGATGACCACTTCGTCTTCCGGGTCCTCGGCCCGCTGGAGGTCTGGGCCGGCTCCCGCCGGGTCGAGATCGGCGGACCGAGGCAACGGATCGTCCTCGCAATGCTGTTGCTGGCTCCGGACCGGGTCGTGTCGATCGACCAGCTCGTCGAGGCGGTGTGGAACGGGCGCCCGCCGGCCACCAGCCGTACCCAGATCGCCATTTGCATAGCCAGCCTGCGCAAGGCGTTCCAGGCGGCGGGGTGCACCGAGAAGGTGATCGTCACCGCCGCCCCCGGATATCTGCTGCGCAGGTCGGAACACCGGATCGACTCGGTGGAGTTCGCCTCCGGCGTGGAGGCCGCGCAGACGCTCGCCCAGCGCGGGGACACCGGCGCGTCGGCCGATCTGCTGGGCCAGGCCCTCTCCCTGTGGCGGGGCCCGGTCCTCACGGACATCTCCAGCCCCGTCATCGAGACGGAGGCCGCCCTGCTGGAGCACCGGCGGCTCACCGCGTACGAGCAGTACGCGACCCTGCAGCTGCAGCTCGGCCGGCACCGCGAAATCATCTCCGAACTGACCACGCTCGTGGACGACCAGCCGCTGTGGGAGCAGGCGCGGGCCGCGCTCATGCTCGCCCACTACCGGTCGGGCCACCGGTCCGAGGCCCTCAGCCTCTTCCGTCAGGCGCAGCGGGTCTTCCGGGAGGAGATCGGCCTGGAGCCCGGCCGCGTCCTCCAGGACCTGCACACGGCGATCCTCCAGGAGACCTCCGGGCTGATGCCGGCCGCCGACATGGGCGGGCCGCTGAGCGTCTGCGCCGCGCTGCCGGAACTCCCGCCGGGCGCCGTCACCTTCGTCGGCCGGGACCGCGAGCTCAACGCCCTCGACGCCCTGCTCCGCCGGGCCCGCGGCGGAGCCCCGGCCGTCGGACTGCTCGTCGGCCGCCCCGGCATCGGCAAGACCGCACTCGCGCTGCACTGGGCGCGCGGGGCCGCCGAGGCGTTCCCCGACGGGCAGCTCCACGTCGACCTCGACCGGACCGAGAGCGCCGACGTCCCCGCCGCTCTCCTGCGGGCTCTCGGCATGTCGGACTCCCAGATCCCCAAGAGCCACCAGGACCGGCTCAAGGAGTTCCACCGGCGGGTCGAGGACCGGCGCATGCTGGTGATCCTCGACGGCATCCCCGACGACGCCCTCGCGCACGAGCTGGTGCCCAAGGCGGGCAGCTGCTGCTTCCTCCTGACGAGCCGCCGGGTCCTCGCCGTCGCGGCGCAGGTCCGGCTCAGGCTGCCGGAGTTGAAGCCGGCCGAGGCCGTGACGCTGCTCGGCGCCCTCGTGAGCGACGGACGCGTGGAGGAGGGCGGCGCCTCGGCGAACGAGCTCGCCGCGCTGTGCGACTACCTGCCGCTCGCCCTGTCCGCCGCCGCAGCCCGGCTCGTGGCCAAGCCCCATTGGCGTTTACCTCATCTGCTCGCCCGCCTCAGCGACCCCCGGCACCGGCTGGAGGAGCTCTACACCGGTGCTCCCACGCTGCGGACGGCCCTGTTCAGCGGCTACAGCGCGCTCCCGCCGGCCGCCGCGGAGCTGTACGCCCGGCTCGGGCTGATCGACGGGGACCGGATCGCGGTCTGGGCGGCCCAGGCGCTCCTCGACACCGATCCGATGGACGCCCAGGGGCTCCTGGAGGAACTGGTCGACGCCACGCTGCTCGAGGTCACCGACACCGGGGCCGACGGCTGGTTCCGGTACCGGCTGCCCGGCCTGGTGGCGCTGCACGCCGAGGAGACCGTCTACACCGAGAAGGACGCCACCGAGCGTGCGGCGGCGCTGGAGCGGGTGGTGGCCGCCTCGGTGGACTCGGGCGATAGCGCACCGATACCGCCCCTTCGTATCGTCTGCTGACACCACCCCGGCCGGCGGGGCGCGTGCGGATCCTTGTCGCGGCCCGGGCGCACACCACTTGACCGGTGGACGTGCGTCCGGGCCGTCCGCGTCGTCCCCCGCCCCGCCGCCCGGGACGAGAACGAGAACGTGAACGTTCCTACGGAGGAACACCATGACTGCCATTCAGCAGACCGACCAGTGGTTGAGGCGGTACCGGCCGGTGGACCGGCCGCGGGTCCGCCTGGTGTGCTTCGCGCATGCCGGCGGCGGTCCGAGCGCCTTCCGCACCTGGGCCGCCGGGCTGCCGTCCGACGTGGAGGTGCTCGCGGTCCGCTACCCGGGGCGGCAGGACCGGGTCGCCGAGCCCAACATCGACCGGATGGAGCCGATGGTCGAGGCGGTCGTCGAGGCGCTCACCCCGCTGCTCGACCGGCCGCTCGTGCTGTTCGGCCACAGCATGGGCGCGTGGATCGCCTACGAGGTGGCGCAGCGGGTGCCGGCCGCCGCGCTGCTCGTGTCCGGCCAGGTGCCGCCCTCGCGCCGCAGGTCGGCGCCGCCCGGTTCGGCCCGCCGCGGTGACGGGACCGGTGTGTACAGCGAGGAGGCCCTGATCGCCGAGGTCAAGCGGCTCGGTGGGTACGACGCCCAGCTCTTCGAGGACCCGGAGCTGCGCGACCTCGTCCTGCCGCCGATCCAGTCCGACTTCTCGCTGGTGGCGACGTACCGGCAGGGTACGCCCGAGCCGCTCGACTGCCCGGTGCACGCCTTCTACGGCGAGGACGACGCCGACGCCCGCCTGGAGGACGTCGACGCCTGGGCCGAGGTCACCACGGGCCCCTTCACGCGCAAGCTGTTCCCCGGTGGCCACTTCTACCTGACCGACCACGAGCCGGCGCTGCTGCGCGAGCTCTCCTCCCTGACGGCGGTGTCCCGTGTTTGATCCGACCGAAGCGACCCTGGCACAGCTCCGGGAGGCGCTCGCCGACGGGCGGATCACCGCCCTGCAGCTGACCCGCTGGTACCTGGACCGGATCGAGCGCTGCAACGAGGAACTGCGCGCCGTCATCGAAGTGAACCCGGACGCGGAGGCGGAGGCCGCCCGGCTGGACGCCGGTCCGGTCCGCGGGCCGCTGCACGGCATTCCCGTGCTCCTCAAGGACAACCTGGACACCGCCGACCGGATGCACACCACGAGCGGCTCCACGGTGATGCTCGGCTCCCGGCCGGAGCGCGACGCCACGGTCGCCGCCCGGCTGCGGGCCGCCGGAGCCGTGCTGCTCGGCAAGGCCAACAAGACCTCGTGGATCCTCGGGCCGGCGGGATGGAGCGCCCGGGGCGGCCAGACGCGCAATCCGTACGACACGGACCGCTCGCCGCACGGGTCGAGCTCGGGCTCGGCCGTCGGCGTCTCGGCGAACCTGTGCGCGGTGGCGCTCGGCACCGAGACCATCGGGTCGATCCTGGGCCCGGCCGCCGCGAACTGCCTCGTCGGGGTGAAGCCGACGACCGGACTCACCAGTCGTGCGGGAATGATCCCGGCCATCCCCAGCTTCGACTCGATCGGTCCCCTGGCCCGGACCGTCGCCGACGCCGCGGAAGTCCTTTCCGTGATCGCCGGCCCCGATCCGCTGGACGCGGCCACGGAGGGCGCGCCCACCCTCGACTACCGGCAGTTCCTCGATGCGGACGGGCTGCGCGGAGCGCGCATCGGAGTGCCCCGCAAGATGTTCTTCGGCTACAGCGAAGCCGCCGACGAGGTCGCCGAGCGCGCCCTGGAGACCATGAGCCGGGCCGGCGCGGTGATCGTCGAGGGCACGGACATACCGACGGCGGACCGGCTCACCTCCGATCCGGCCTTCGGCGCCGTCGTGATGCACGAGACGGCGCAGGCCCTCGGCGGGTACCTGGCCCGGACGCCCGGCGACCACCCGCGCTCCATCGCCGCGCTGGTCGAGGCGAACCGGCAGAACGCGGCGGTCGAACTGGAGTACTTCGAGCAGGACATCCTGGAGATGCTGGCCGCCTTCACGCCCGACCCGGACGAGACGGGGTACCGCGAGGCGCTGGCGACCGTGCGGCGGCTGGCGGGCGCGGAGGGCATCGACGCCGTCATGGACGAGCACCGGCTCGACGCGCTGGTCATGCCGACCTGTCCGCCCCCGTGGCTGATCGACATGGTCGAGGGCGACCCCGATCCGCACGGTGCCGCACTCGCGCCCGGCATCGCCGGCTACCCCGCGATCAGCATGCCGGCCGGCTGGTCGGACGGACTGCCCGTCGGCATCACCTTCACCGGCCGGGCGTTCAGCGAGCCGGTGCTGCTCCGGCTCGCCCACGCCTTCGAGCGGACGGGGCCGGTCCGCCGCCCGCCGGCCCGGTGACCCGTCCCGCCCGGGGACCCCGTCAGGCCTAGAGGGCGCCGAGGCTCCACTCCAGAGCGGCCGCGGCGCTGTGCATCTTCGCCTCGGCCTGGGTGAACGCGATCGAACGCGGCCCGTCCAGCACCGCGGCGGTGACTTCCTCGCCGCGGTGCGCGGGCAGGTCGTGCATGAAGACCGCGTCCGGGCTGGACTCCATGACGGCCTCGTCGACCCGGAACGGCACGAAGCCCTCGCGCCAGTCCGGGTCGGCCTTCGAGGTGCCCGTGGTCTGCCAGCGGGTGGTGTACACGACGTCGACGCCCGTGGGCAGGTCGATGGTGTCGTGCCGCTCGGTCACGGTCGAGCCGTGCAGGGCCGCGTACTCCTTGGCCCGCACCAGGATGTCCGGGTCCACGCCGTAGCCCTGCGGGGTCCGCAGGTGCAGCTCCGTACCCGGATAGCGCGGAAGGGCCAGAGCGAGGGCGGCAGCGGTGTTGTTGCCCTCGCCCATGTAGAGCACGCGCCGTCCGGCCAGCTCGCCGAAGTGTCCGGCCATCGCGGTCAGATCGGTCAGCGCCTGGGTGGGGTGCTCCTGCGCCCCCATCGCGTTCACGACCGCCATCCGGTCCTGGCCGGCCAGGGCGCGCAGCTCCTCGACGCTGCCCGCCGTACGGGCGACCAGGGCGTCCAGCATGCCCCCCAGGACCAGGCCGGTGTCGTGCATCGTCTCGCCCGTGTTGAGCTGCAGGTCGTGCGGGCCGTACGTGATCAGGCGCGCGCCCAGGCGCAGGGCCGCCGAGGAGAACGCCGTACGGGTACGGGTCGACGTCGCCCGGAAGTACACGCCGACGACGGCGCCGCCCAGCGTCTCGGCCTGCCACGCCGCCCCGGAGGCGAACTGTCCGCCCCTGTCCACGATCCGGTACAGGTCGGCATCGGCGATGTCGGCCAGCGAGATGAGGTGGTTTCGGACCATTGCGGGACTCCTGTGCTCAGCGGGCTTCGCAATGTAGAGGCGCCGTTTATCAGGGTGGTATCGACCACGGCCCCGGGCCGGATGGGCTCGCGATAACAGGCTGAAAATCCCGCTCCGTACGGTCTGGCAGCGTGTCGGACGTGCGTGTGCGCTCCGGCCGTTACGAGTTGTCGACGAAGTACAGGAGCCAGCAGCGTGGACCGTCGTGCGACGCGCAATCCGATCGGGTCGAGCCTGGACGGTGATGTGGCGACGATGCCGCTGCCCGCACTGGTCGAGGCACAGGTACGACGAGCCCCCGACCACCCCGCCGTGGTCTTCGGCTCGACGGCGCTCAGCTACGGAGAGCTCGACAGCCGGGCCAACCGGCTGGCGCGCCGGCTGATCGGCCTCGGGGCCGGTCCCGAGCAGGTCGTGGCCCTGGCGCTGCCGAGGTCGGCGGACGCCGTGGTCGCCATGCTGGCCGTGCTCAAGACCGGGGCGGCCTACCTGCCGGTGGACCCGCGCTACCCCGCACAGCGGATCGCGTACATGCTGTCCGACGGCCGCCCGTCGGTCGTGATCACCACCACCGCCACGCACGCCACGCTGCCCGGCACCACGGCCCCCGTCGTGCTCCTCGACGACATCGACCTGACGACGGGCGAGGACACCGCGCCCGACGTCACCGTCAGCACCGCGAACGCCGCCTACGTCATCTACACGTCCGGCTCGACGGGCCTGCCCAAGGGCGTGGTCGTACCGCACGCGGGCGTCGCGAACCACATGCTGTGGCAGGCCGGCGAGTGGGACGTGGACGCGTCCGACGTCGTGCTCGCCCGGACCGCCTTCAGCTTCGACGCCTCCGGCTCGGAGATCTGGCTGCCGCTGATCGCCGGTGCGACGATCTGCATGGCGCCCGACGAAGTGCTGGGCCTGCCGCACCTGCTGCTCGCGTACGCCGCCGAACACGGCGTCACGGTCGCCCAGTTCGTCCCGTCGCTGCTGGCCGTCGCGGTTCCCGCGATCCGGGACACCCCCGGCCTCGCACTGCGGCTGCTCTTCGTCGCGGGCGAGGTGCTGCCGCCCTCCCTCGCCGACGAGGTCGTCACCAAGCTGGGCGTACGGCTCGGCCACCACTACGGCCCCACCGAGGCCTCGATCGACGTCACGGCGTACGAGGTACGCCCCGGCGAGAGCCACCGCAGCGTCCCCATCGGCTCCCCGGTCGCGAACACCGGGATCCACATCCTCGACAGCGCCCTGCGCCCGGTGGAGCCGGGCGAGGAGGGCGAGCTCTACGTGTCGGGCGTCCAGCTCGCCCGCGGCTACCTGGGCCGGGCGGACCTGACCGCACAGCGGTTCGTCGCGTCCCCCTTCGCCGAGGGCGAGCGGATGTACCGGACCGGCGACCTGGCCCGCTGGAACGCGGACGGCCTCGTCGAGTTCGCGGGCCGTGCCGACGACCAGGTCAAGCTCCGCGGTTTCCGCATCGAGCTGGGCGAGATCGAAGCGGCGATCACCGAACTGGCCGAGGTGTCCCAGGCCGTCGTGACCGTGCGCGAGGACCGGCCCGGACAGCAGCGCCTCGTCGCCCACTACGTCGGCGCGGCGCAGACCGCCGAGGTGCACGAGCGGCTGGCCGCCCGGCTGCCCGAGCACATGGTCCCGTCGGCGTACGTAGTGCTCGACGCGCTCCCGCTCAGCCCGAACGGCAAGCTGGACCGCGCCGCGCTGCCCGCCCCGCAGGTCAACGCCGGGACCGGCCGCGCGCCCCGCACGCCCGCCGAGGAGATCCTCGCCGGGCTCTTCGCCGACGTCCTGGGCACCGACCGGGTCGGCGTGGACGACGGCTTCTTCGACCTCGGCGGCGACTCGCTCCTCGCCGCCCGCCTGATCAGCCGCATCCGTACCGCCTTCGACCGCGAGGTGTCGGTCCGCGCCCTCTTCGAGGCGCCGACCGTCGCCGGACTGGCGGCCCGCCTCGACGAGGCCGGCGCCGCACGGCCGCCGCTGGTCCGCAGCGAGCACCCGGACACCGTGCCGCTGTCGCACGCCCAGCGCGGGCTGTGGTTCCTGCACCGGCTGGAGGGCGCGAGCGCGACCTACAACATCCCCCTCGTCCTGCGCCTGGCCGGTGACCTGGACACCGAGGCGCTGCGCGCCGCCGTCCGCGACGTCGCCGGGCGGCACGAGACCCTGCGGACGGTCTTCCCCGAGAGCGACGGCGTCGCCCGGCAGGTCGTCCTCGACACCCCCGCCGAGCTCACCGTCGTCACCACCCCGGACGTCGCGGACGCCGTGGCCGAAGCGGCCCGGTACCCCTTCGACCTGCACACCGAGGCTCCGCTGCGGGCCACCCTGTTCTCCCGGCCCGGTACCGACGAGCACACCCTCCTGCTGCTGATGCACCACATCGCGGCCGACGGCTGGTCCGAGCGGCCGCTGATCGAGGACCTGTCCCTGGCCTACGCGGCCCGCCGCGCCGGACAGGAACCGCAGTGGGACGAACTGCCGGTGACGTACGCCGACTACACCCTCTGGCAGGGCGAGGCCGACGGCATCGACTACTGGCGGACCGCGCTCGACGGGCTGCCGCAGCTCGTCGAACTCCCCACCGACCGCCCCCGGCCCCCGGCCGCGAGCTTCCGCGGCGACGAACTGCGCACCCGCCTCGACGCCGACCTGCACCGGGAGGTGACCGCGCTCGCCCGGTCCACCGGCCGCACCGTCTTCATGGTGGTCCAGGCCGCGCTCGCCGCGCTCATGACCCGGCTCGGCGCCGGCACCGACATCCCCCTCGGCACGCCGTCCGCGGGGCGCTCCGACGAGCAGCTCGACGGACTCGTCGGCCACTTCGTCAACACCCTCGTGCTGCGCACGGACACCTCGGGCGACCCGACCTTCCTGGAACTCCTGGACCGGGTGCGCAACACGGCCGTGGCCGCCTACCCGCACCAGGACGTGCCGTTCGACCGGCTGGTCGAGGCGCTCAACCCGGCCCGGTCCCTCGCGCATCACCCGCTGTTCCAGGTGATGCTGACCTTCGAGAACCTCGGCCTGGCCGGGGTCGACCTGCCCGGCCTCACCGCCGAGGTGGACGAGGCCGCCACCGGGGTCGCCAAGTTCGACCTCGACCTGCGCCTGCAGGAACGTTTCGCGGCCGACGGCACCCCGGCCGGCGTGGACGTGGTCGCCGAATACTCCACCGACCTGTTCGACGGCTCCACCGTCGATGCACTGGTCGCCCGGCTGGCCCGGCTGCTGCGCGCCGCGGTGGCCGACCCCGGACGCCGGATCGCCACGATCGACCTGCTCACCGACGCCGAACGCAGTGCGCTCTCGGGCCGCTCCGACCGCGTCGTCGACGGGAACGGCGAGCTCGTGCCCGACGGCGTCGCCGGAACGCTCGGCGGCGCCCCGGCCCGGTACACCACCGACGGCCGCCTCGAGCGCCTCGGTACGCCGGTCCTCGTGGGCGGCGCCCCGGTCGACGTCACCCGCACCGTCACCGCCCTGCTCGCCCACCCCGCCCTCGCCGAGGCGGCGGTGGCGGACGGTCCCGTCGCCTACGTCGTGACCGCGCCCGGGCACTCCGTGCGCTCCGTCGACCTCCGTGACCACCTCGCCCGCGTGCTCCCCGACTACCTCGTCCCGGACACCTACGTCACCGTCGCCGAACTGCCGCGCACCGAGGACGGCCGCCTCGACACCGCCGCACTGCCCTCTCCCGGGACCGAGGACCCCGCCGCGGCGGGCACCCCCGAGGAGGCGCTGCTGGCCTCGCTCTTCGCCGAGGTGCTCGGCCTCGCGCACGTCGGCCTGAACCAGGGCTTCTTCGACCTCGGCGGCGACAGCATCGTCTCCATCAAGCTGGTCAGCCGCGCCCGCAAGGCAGGGCTGCACATCACCCCGCGGGACGTCTTCGAGCACAAGACCGTCGCCCGCATCGCGGCGGCAGCCCGCACCGCGGCACCCGCCGCCCCGGTCGTCCAGGACATCGCGACCGGCACCCTGCTGCCCACCCCGGTCATGGCGGACCTGCGCGACCTCGGCGGCCCCGTCGCCGGATACCACCAGTCGATGCTGCTCGTCGTACCCGCCGGGCTCGGCACCGAGCGGCTGACCGGCGCGCTGCAGGCGGTCCTCGACCGGCACGACGCGCTGCGGCTGACCCTGGACGGGCAGTGGCAGCTCTCCGTGCCCGCTCCGGGCTCCGTCACCGCCGCCGTACGGCGCGTGGACGTCGCCGGCTCCGACGCCGACGCGCTCGGCCGGGCGATCGAGGAGCACAGCAGGGCAGCACAGGCCGAACTGGACCCGGGCAAGGGCGACCTGGTGCGCGCGGTGTGGTTCGACGCCGGAGCGGAATCGGGGCGGCTGCTGCTGCTCGTGCACCACCTGGCCGTCGACGGCGTCTCCTGGCAGCCCCTGCTCGGCGACCTGCAGGCTGCCTGGGAGGGCGAGGCCCTCGACCCCGTCGGCACCTCCTTCCGGCGGTGGAGCGCGCTCCTCGACGAGGAGGCGGAGCGCCGCACCGGTGAACTGGCGCTGTGGCGCTCGGTGCTGGAGACGCCCGACCCGCTGCTCGGCAGCCGGCCGCTCGACCCCGCCACCGACGTCCGGGCCACGACCGGGACGCTGACGCTCACCCTGCCGGCCGGCATCACCGAGCCGCTGCTCACCACGGTCCCCGCCGCCGTGCGCGCGGGCGTCCGGGACGTACTGGTCACCGGTCTCGCGCTGGCGGTCGCCGACTGGCGCGGCGGCCGCGGGGTCGACGCCTCCGCGCTGCTCCTGGAGCTGGAGGGGCACGGCCGCGAGGACATCGTGCCCGGCCTCGACCTCACCCGTACCGTCGGCTGGTTCACCAGCGCCTACCCCGTCCGGGTCGACCCGGGCAGCGCGGACGGCGTCCGCGCCCTGAAGCTCGTCAAGGAGCAGCTGCTCGCGGTGCCGGACAACGGCATCGGCCACGGCGTGCTGCGCCACCGCAACGCACGGACCGCCGCGGAACTGGCCGGCCACGCCCGCCCCCAGCTGGGCTTCAACTACCTGGGCCGGTTCGCCGCTCCCGAGCAGGCCGACTGGGCGCCCGCCCCGGAGGCCCCCGCGCTCGGTGCGGGCTTCGACGACGCGGCACCGCTCGGCCTCGCCGTCGAGCTCGACGCCGTGACCGTCGACCACGCCGACGGGTCGCGGCTCGTCGCGACCTGGACCTGGGCGCAGGGCCTGCTGACCGAGGACGAGGTGCGCGGCCTGGCCGACGCCTGGTTCGCCTCGCTGACCGCTCTGGCGGCCGTGGCCACCGGCGGTCTGACCCCGTCCGACCTGCCGCTCGTGGAGCTGTCGCAGGGCGACATCGAGGAGCTGGAGGGCGCCCTGCCCGGCCTCGCCGACGTGCTGCCGCTCGCCCCGCTCCAGGAGGGCCTGCTCTTCCACGCCCTCTACGACTCCGACGGCGCCGACGTCTACGCCGTCCAGGAGGTCTTCGCACTGAGCGGCCCGCTGGACACCGGCGCCCTGCGCGCCGCGGCCGCCACCGTCCTCGACCGCTACCCGAACCTGCGGGCGGGCTTCCACCACGAGGGCCTGTCCCAGCCCGTGCAGGTGGTCGTCGACGGCCTCGGACTGCCGTGGCGGGACGTCGACCTCTCCGGGCTCGCCGAGGCCGAGCGCGAGCCCGCACTGGCCCGCGTCGTGGCCGAGGCGCGCGCCGAGCGCTTCGACCTGGGCCGGCCGCCGCTGCTGCGGTTCACCCTGGTCCGGCTCGCCGAGGACGAGCACCGGCTGGTCCTGGTCAACCACCACATCCTCTTCGACGGCTGGTCCATGCAGCTGGTGCTGGACGAGCTGTTCGCGCTCTACCGCGGCGAGACCCTGCCCGAGCCCGCCGCCTTCCGTGACCACCTGGCCTGGCTGGCCGGGCAGGACCGTACGGCCGCGCAGGACGTGTGGCGCGCCGCGCTCGACGGGCTGGACGCACCGACCCTGCTCGCCGAGCCGGGCACGGCGGCGCCCGCACGCCCCCTCCAGGTCTACTGCGACCTGCCCGACACGGTCTCCGGGCGGCTCCAGGACCGGCTGCGCGAAGACGGGATCACTCTCAACACGGCCGTCCAGGGCCTGTGGAGCCTGCTGCTCGGCGCCCGCACCGGGCGCCGGGACGTGGTGTTCGGCTCCACGTACTCCGGGCGTGCCGCGGAGCTCGCCGGCAGCGAGGCCATGGTCGGCATGTTCATCAACACGCTGCCCGTCCGCGTCCGGATCGACGCGCAGGAGCCCCTGCGCCGGCTGCTGGAGCGCATCCAGGACGAGCAGTCACGGCTGATCGCGCACCAGTACCTCGGGCTGAACGACGTCCAGCGGATCGCCGGGCTGGGCGAGCTCTTCGACACGCTGACCGTCGTCGAGAACTACCCGCACGACGACGATGACGTGTGGGAGCCCGCGCCCGGCCTGCGGGCGAGCGTGCTGGAGGACCACGACGCCACCCACTACCCGCTGACCCTCTCCGTGCTTCCCGGCAAGCAGCTCAAGCTGCGCCTGGAGTACCGCCCGGACCTGCTGGACGCGGCGCAGATCGATGTGCTCGCCGCCGATCTCGTGCGCCTGATCACCGCCTTCGTGGACGACGCCTCCGTGCCCGTCGGCGAGCTCGCCCCGGCGGACGCGGCCGCCGCCGCCGCCCCCGCACCGGCCCCCGCGCCCGCAGCCGCACCGGCCGCCGCGCCGGCGATCGAGCAGGCCCCCGCGGCCGGCGCCGCCGTGCCGCTGTCCTACCGTGCGCCGCGCACCCCGGAGCAGGAGATCCTCTGCGGTCTCTTCTCCGCCGTCCTCGGTGTGCCGACCGTCGGCATCGACGACAGCTTCTTCGACCTCGGCGGGCACTCGCTCACCGCGATCCGGCTGCTCAGCCGCATCCGCTCGATGTTCAGCGTGGAGCTGGCCATCCGGCACCTGTTCGAGGCGCCCACCGTCGCCGAGCTCGCCGAACGGATGAAGGGCGCCGAGCAGTCCAGGCTGACCCTCGCCCCGATGCCGCGGCCGGAGCACGTCCCCGTCTCGGCGGCGCAGTGGCGCCTGTGGTTCCTGTACCGGCTCGAGGGCCGCAGTGCCACCTACACCGTGCCGCTGCTGCTGCGCATGTCCGGGACCCTCGACCGGGCCGCCCTCGAAGCCGCCTTCGGCGACATCGTGGCCCGGCACGAGAGCCTGCGCACCCGCTTCCCCGAGGTGGACGGGCAGCCCTACCAGCTGATCACCGACGCCGAACAGCCGGAGGTGACGCTGGTCGAGACCGACGAGGCCGGCCTTGCCGAGCAGCTCGCCGTCGCCACCCGGTACGGCTTCGACCTCGCCACCGAACTGCCGCTGCGGATCACCCTGTTCCGGCTTTCGGAGACCGAGCACGTCCTGCTCTTCCTGCTGCACCACATCGCCAGCGACGGCTGGTCGGACGCGCCGTTCGCCCGGGACCTCTCCGTCGCCTACGGCGCCCGGCTGGAGGGACACGCGCCGGCCTGGCCCGCGCTGCCCGTCCAGTACGCCGACTACACGCTCTGGCAGCGGGAGCTGCTCGGCTCGGAGACCGACCCGAAGAGCCTGCTGTCGCAGCAGCTCGCCTACTGGCAGGAGAACCTCGCCGGGCTCCCGGAGCAGCTGGAGCTGCCGACCGACCGGCCCCGGCCGGCCGCGGCGAGCTTCCGCGGCGACGAGGTCCGCTTCGAGCTCGACGCCGAGCTGCACACCCAGCTGCTGGAACTGGCCCGCCACACCAACACCACGCTCTTCATGGTGTTCCAGGCCGCGGTGGCGGGACTGCTCACCCGGCTCGGCGCGGGTGAGGACATCCCGCTCGGCGGCGTCATCGCCGGACGGACCGACGAGGCCCTCGACGAGCTGATCGGCTTCTTCGTCAACACCCTGGTGCTGCGCACCGACACCTCCGGCAACCCGACCTTCCGGGAGCTGCTCGCCCGGGTCCGGGAGACCGACCTGGCCGCGTACGCGCACCAGGAGGTGCCCTTCGAGCGGCTGGTCGAGGTGCTGAACCCGACCCGTTCCCTCGCGCACCACCCGCTCTTCCAGGTCATGATCCTCTTCCAGAACAACGCCGAGGCGGACCTGGGCCTGCCCGGTCTGCGGGCCGCTCTGGAGGACGTCGGCTCCGGCGTCGCCAAGTTCGACCTCGACTTCGACATGCAGGAGAACCACGGCCCCGACGGCGAGCCCGCCGGCCTGTCGGGCCTGGTCGAGTACGCCACCGACCTGTTCGACCGGTCCACCGTGCAGGGGATCGTCGACCGGCTGGCCCGGCTGCTCCGGGCGGTCGTGGCCGACCCGGACCAGGCGCTGTGGCAGACGGACATCCTGGCCCCGGCGGAACGCCGGGAGCTGCTGGCGCAATGGACCGCGCCCGCCCCGGCGCAGTCGCAGCGGACGACCGTCCCCGCGCTGTTCGAGGCCGCGGCCGCCGCGCACCCCGCGGCGACCGCCCTCGTCGACGGCGCGCAGCGCCTGACGTACGCGGAGCTGAACGCACGGGCGAACCGGCTCGCCCACACCCTCATCGCGCAGGGCGTGGGCCCGGAGTCCGTGGTCGCGCTGGCCCTGCCGCGCAGCGCGGACCTCGTGGTGGGCGTCCTCGGCGTGCTCAAGGCCGGTGGCGTCTACCTGCCGCTCGACCCGAACTACCCGGCCGAGCGGATCACGTTCGTCGTGGAGGACGCCCGTCCGGCCGCCGTCGTGACCGGCTCCGCCGTGGACGTGGCCCTGCCCGAGGGCATCACCCGCATCGTCATCGACGAGTCGGCCGACGGCCCCGTCACCGACCCGGCACGCCCGGCGCTGCGCCCGGACAACGGCGCGTACATCATCTACACCTCCGGCTCCACCGGCCGTCCCAAGGGCGTGGTGATCCCGCACCAGAACGTCGTGCGGCTGTTCACGCAGACGGAGCAGTGGTTCGGCTTCGACGAGTCCGACGTGTGGACGCTGTTCCACTCCTACGCCTTCGACTTCTCCGTCTGGGAGCTGTGGGGTCCGCTGCTGCGCGGCGGCACGCTCGTCGTCGTACCGCAGGACGTCAGCCGCTCGCCGCTCGACTTCCTGGGGATGCTCCGGGACGAGCGCGTCACGGTGCTCAACCAGACCCCGTCCGCCTTCTACCAGCTCATGCAGGCCGACGAGGAGAACCCCGGCACGGACCTGGCCCTGCGGTACGTGATCTTCGGCGGTGAGGCGCTCGACCTGGGACGGCTCTCGTCCTGGTACGACCGGCACGCCGACGACTCTCCCGTACTGGTCAACATGTACGGCATCACCGAGACCACGGTGCACGTCACCCACCACGCGCTCGACCGCGTCTCGGCGGCCGCCACCGCCAACAGCGTCGTCGGCGTCGGTATCCCCGACCTGCACGTGTACGTCCTCGACCAGGGCCTGCAGCCCGTCCCGGCGGGCACCACCGGCGAGCTGTACGTCGCCGGCGCCGGCCTGGCCCGCGGCTACCTCGGCCGCCCCGGCCTCAGCGCGCAGCGCTTCGTCGCCGACCCCTACGGCGCGCCCGGAACCAGGATGTACCGCACCGGCGACCTGGCCCGCCGGGCCGCCGACGGCACCCTGTCCTACTTCGGCCGGGCCGACGACCAGGTGAAGATCCGCGGCTTCCGGATCGAGCTGGGCGAGATCGAGTCCGCCGTCCTCGGGGCGCCGGACGTCAGCCAGGCCGCTGTGATCGTCCGCGAGGACCAGCCGGGTGACCCGCGGCTCACCGCGTACCTGGTCGGCGGTGACCCCGTCCGCGTCCGTGACCACGTCGCGGCCGCACTGCCCGCGCACATGGTCCCCGCAGCCTTCGTCACGCTGGACCGGCTGCCGCTCACCCCGAACGGCAAGCTCGACCGCAAGGCGCTGCCCGCGCCCGCGCTGTCGGGTGCCGCGGAGGGCCGCCGCCCCCGCAACCCGCGAGAGGAACTGCTCGCGGTCCTCTTCGCCGACGTGCTGGGCGTGGACCGGGTCGGGATCGACGACAACTTCTTCGAACTGGGCGGACACTCGCTCCTCGCCACCCGGCTGATCAGCCGCATCCGGTCCTCGATGGGTGTGGAGGTGCCCGTCCGGGCCCTGTTCGAGACGCCGACCGTCGCCGGGCTCGCCGGCTGGACGGACCGGGCGGGCGAGGCCAGGCGCGCCCTGGAGCCCATGCAGCGCCCGGAGCGGGTGCCGCTCTCCTTCGGCCAGCGCGGACTGTGGTTCCTCAACCGGCTCGAAGGCCCCAGCTCCACCTACAACGTGCCGCTCGTCATGCGGTTCTCGGGACCGCTCGACGTCCCGGCGCTGCAGACCGCCCTGCACGACGTGGTCGCCCGGCACGAGGGGCTGCGCACCCTGTTCCGCGAGGCCGACGGCACGCCCTACCAGCACATCGTGCCCGCGGACGAAGCGGTCGTGGACCTGTTCGTCGTCGACGCCGACGACGAGCAGCACCTGGAGTCCGCGCTCGCCGAGGCAGCCCAGTACCACTTCGACCTCGTCGACGAACTGCCCATCCGGTGCACCCTGTTCCGGCTCGGCGACGAAGAGCACGCCCTGCTGCCGCTCATGCACCACATCGCCAGCGACGGCTGGTCGGAGACGCTGCTCGGCGACGACCTCTCCGTCGCCTACGCGGCCCGGGCCGAGGGGCGCGCCCCCGACTGGGCGCCGCTGGCCGTGCAGTACGCCGACTACACCCTCTGGCAGCGCGACCTGCTCGGCCGCGAGGACGACCCCGAGAGTGCGATCTCCCGGCAGCTCGCCTACTGGACCGAGACCCTGCGCGGCCTGCCCGAGCTCGTGGACCTGCCCACCGACCGGCCCCGGCCGCCGGTGGCCACGTACGGCGGTGCCGAGGCGCCGCTGCGTCTGGACGCCGCCCTGCACGACGCCCTGCTGCGCCTGGCCCGACAGGGCAACACCACTCTGTTCATGACCATCCAGGCCGGCCTGGTCGCCCTGATGAGCAGGCTCAGCGGCGGCACCGACATCGCCGTCGGCACCCCGGTCGCCGGGCGGACCGACGAGGCGCTGGAGGACCTCTTCGGCTACTTCGTCAACACCCTCGTGCTGCGCACCGACGTCTCGGGCGACCCCACGTTCGCCGAGCTGCTCGACCGCGTCCGCGAGACCGACCTGGCCGCTTTCGCACACCAGGACGTGCCGTTCGAGCGCCTCGTCGAGGTGGTCAACCCCGTCCGCTCGCTCTCCCGGCACCCGCTCTACCAGGTCATGCTGACCTTCGAGAACTTCGACGAGGTCTCGCTGACCATGCCCGGCCTGGAGACCCGGCTGGAGGACGTGGTCGGCGACGCCTCCAAGTTCGACATGGACGTCCGTCTGCAGGAGAGGTACGGACCCGACGGCGAGCCCGCCGGGATCGTCGGCGAGATCGAGTACGCCACCGACCTGTTCGACCGGTCGACGATGAACGCGTTCGGCGACCGCCTGATCCGGCTGCTCACCGCGGCCGCCGCCGACCCCGGCGCGCCGGTCTCCGGGCTCGACCTGCTGGCCGAGGACGAGCGGGACACCGCGCTCGTCGACGCCGCGGGACGGCTCGTGCCCCCGGGCGTGGTGGCCACCCTCGCCTCCGGCGAGCTGGCCCGCCGCACCGCGGACGGCGTCACCGAGCTGCTCGGCCGCCCCGAGGACGTGCGCGTGGTGCGCGGGTTCCGCGTCAACCCCGCGGAGGTCGCGGCCCGGCTGCGCGAGGTCTTCGCGGACGTCGCCGTCGTCGCCGGTTCCGCCCGGGTCGTCGCGTACGTCGTCCACGAGGGCGACGCGACGGCCGCCCGGCGCGCCGCCGAGTCCGTGCTGCCCGACTACCTGGTCCCCGCCAAGTTCGTCGTCGTCCCGGAGATCCCCGCCGAACTCCCGGCCGAGGACGCCGCCGTCGCCGCCGTGCGGCGCAGCCCGCGCACCCTCGCCGAGGAGATCATCGCCGGTCTCTTCGCCGAGACCCTGGGCGTCGCCGCCGTCGGCATCGACGACAACTTCTTCGACCTCGGCGGCCACTCGCTGTCCGCGATCCGGCTGCTCAGCCGCATCCGGTCGCAGCTCGGCACGGAGCTGACGGTCCGGTCGCTGTTCGCCGAGCCGACGGTGGCGGGCCTCGCCACCCGGATCGACGGCGCGGCCGCCGACCGGCCCGCCCCGGCCCGCAGGGAGCGTCCCGCCCGGGTGCCCCTGTCCTTCGCCCAGCAGCGGCTCTGGTTCCTGCACCGGCTCGAGGGCCCGAGCACGACCTACAACGTGCCCCTGCTGATCCGGCTCACCGGAGAGCTCGACGCCGTGGCCCTCGAAGCGTCGCTGGGCGACGTCGTGGCCCGGCACGAGACGCTGCGGACGGTGTTCCCGTCCGACGCCGACGGCACCCCGTACCAGCGGGTCCTCGGTGTCGACGAGGCCAGGCCCGTCCTGGCCACCGGCGTCGCGGAGCCCGCCGACGCGGCCCGGCACACCTTCGACCTGGAAACCGAACCGCCGCTGCGGACCACGCTCTTCAGCGACGGGCCGGAGGAGCACCGGCTGCTCCTGCTGGTCCACCACATCGCCAGCGACGGCTGGTCGACCGGGGCGCTCGCCCGCGACCTGTCGACCGCGTACGCGGCCCGCCGGGCCGGCCGGGCGCCGCGCTGGCCCGGACTGCCGGTCCAGTACGCCGACTACACGCTGTGGCAGGCCGAACTGCTCGGCGCCGAGGACGATCCGCAGAGCCTCGTCAGCCGCCAGCTGGCGTGGTGGAAGGACGCCCTGGACGGCATCCCCGAGCTGCTGCCCCTGCCGACGGACCGGATGCGGCCCGCCGAGGCCACCCACCGCGGCGCCGAGGTCGGCATCCGCATCCCGGCCGAGCTGCACGGCCGTCTCCAGGCCGTGGCGCGCGAGACCAACACGACCCTGTTCATGGTGCTGCAGTCGGCCCTCGCGCTCATGCTGTCCAAGCTGGGCGCCGGAACCGACATCCCGATCGGCACGCCCATCGCGGGCCGGACGGACGACGCCCTCCAGGACCTCGTCGGCTTCTTCGTCAACACGCTCGTGCTGCGCACCGACGTGTCCGGGTCCCCGTCCTTCCGCGAGCTGCTGGGCAGGGTCCGCGATGCGGACCTGGCCGCCTTCGCGCACCAGGACGTGCCCTTCGAGCGCCTGGTCGACGTGGTCCGGCCCGGGCGTTCGCTGGGCCACCACCCGCTCTTCCAGGTGATGCTCGTCTTCGAGAACGACGACGAGGACGACTTCGCGCTGGCCGGTCTGAACGCCGCCTTCGACGAGGACGTCGAGATGGGAGCGGCCCGCTTCGACCTGACCCTGCACGTGCAGGAGGCGGTCGGCGCGGACGGCGCGGCCGAGGGCATCGGCATCGACCTGGAGTACGCCGAGGACCTCTTCGACGCGGGCACGGCGCAGCGGATGGCCGCGCAGTTCGTCCACCTGCTGGAGACGGTGAGCGCGGACGCGGACGTCGTCGTGGACCGGATCGCACTGCCGCAGGCCGTGCCCGGTCGTGACGCGGGGGCTCCCCTGCAGACGCCCACCCTGCTCGAACTGATCGGCGCGCAGCCGGCGGACGCCGTCGCGATCGTCGACGGCGACGTCGAGACCACGTACGGGCAGCTGCTGGCGCAGCCGCCGGCCGGCATCCTGACCGCGCTCGTCAGCGGGGAGCCGTTCGTCCTGCGCACCCGCACCGGTACGCCCGTCCATGTCCCGCAGGACGTCGTCGCGGCCCGGATCGCGGCCCGCCAGAACGTCCACGGCCTGGACGCCACCGACCGCGTCCGGGCGGCGGCCGCCCCCGGGACGGTGGGCGAGATCGACGAGGTGCTCTGGCCGCTGACCGCCGGTGCGACCGTCGTACGCGCCGCACGCACGTCCGCGCAGTACGCCACGGGCTCCCTGCACGGCGCCACCACCCTGCACGTCACCCCCTCCGAGCTGGCCGAGCTCCTGAGCGACCCGGCACTGCCCGGGGCCGCACTGCGGCGCGTGTTCTGCTCCGGCGAGGCCCTGGCCGAGCCGCTGCAGCGCGCCTGGTTCGACGCCGTGGACGTGCCGCTGTGGCACGGCTACTCGCTGACCGAGGCGGCGGGCCCCGTCACGGAGCGCGCCTGCGACCCGGACGACTGGGACACCGTGGTGCCCCTCGGCACCCCGCTGCCCGGCACGGTCCTGTACGTCCTCGACTCCGGCCTGTGCCCGGTTCCGCCGGGCGTCGTGGGTGAGCTGTACGTCGGCGGGCCGCTGCTCGGCACCGCCCCGTCGGTGGTCGCCGATCCGTTCGGCGCCGAGGGCTCGCGGATGGTCCGTACCGGCGACATGGTGCGCTGGACCGCGGACGGCGAGCTGGAGTTCGTCGGGGCGCCGCTGCCGCTGCCGGGCTTCACCGCCCACCCGACGCAGCTGGAGGCGGCCCTGACCGAGCACGGCGACGTCGCCCGTGCCGTCGTGGCGGTACGGGACGGCTCCCTCGTCGCGTACCTGGTACCGGCCCCCGGTGCCACCGTCACGACCGGCGCCGTCGCGGCCTTCGCCCGGGCCTCCCTGCCCGACCACCTGGTCCCGGCCGCCCTGATGGTCCTGGACCGGCTGCCGCTCACCGCGGACGGACGGGTCGACCGCGAGGCACTGCCGGCCGCCGACCCCGCCGACACCGGCGCGGACCGTGGCCCCCGGACCCCGGCGGAGGAGATCCTCCAGGGGCTCTTCGCCGAGGTCCTCGGGGTCGACCGGGTCGGCATCGACGACGGGTTCTTCGAGCTCGGCGGGCACTCGCTGCGCGCCACCCGGCTGATCAGCCGTATCCGTACCGCGTTCGGCGTCGAACTCCCCGTTCGTGCGGTGTTCGAGTCGCCGACGGTGGCGGGTCTGGCGCTTCGTCTGGTGGGTGCGGACGAGGCTCGGAAGGCGTTGGTGGCGGGGGAGCGTCC